>NZ_JACHXA010000009.1 GCF_014191775.1 Limibacillus halophilus
GTTCGAGAAGAAAGGGCGCGTTCTGAGTTGAAGAGGTTGTAGACGGAGGCATGAACGGCGGCGAATTGCTGCAAACTTCGCATCTGCCTGAAGCGCAGCATAGCTTGCTCCCGTCGTCGGAATCGCAGATGCGAATTCTCAGCGCGATTGCTCAGCCAGCGGCTACATTCCTGTCTGTAGGCATTGCCAATGATCTTCACGATCATCTCGTCCAGGTGCCATCGCCAGAGGCTTGACCGCATGCTCTGGATCCGTCGCTTACGGATCTCGGCTGCGAACATTGGACCGAACCGCTGCCACCAAAAGCGCACGGTCTCGTGGCTGATATTGATGCCGCGCTCGCGCAGAAGATCCTCTACCTTCTGAAGTGAGAGAGGAAACCGAATGCACATCATGACCCGCCAGGCGAATGATCTCGGGGCTGGTCTTGAAGTATCGGAATGGGCTGCGTTTGCTCATGATTTGGCGCTAGAACGTCGCCTTGGGCGCCGCGGTGCTTATTGCTCTGACATCTTCGCGCGTGTGAAAAAAAGTAAAAAAGACCCCAATAGGCCATGAAAGCTGGTACTCCAGTGGGACGAAACGCTTCTTGATTTAGGTTGGTTGTAGAAAATATGTTTAAAAATGCCGCGCTATACTCATTATTAGCTGCTTTGATTTGCGCCTCCCTGGTGTATGTCACGACCAGCGCGATAACCGAAGAGCGATCTTTGGATCGGCAGCGCCAACTCACCAATCAGTTATCGGCGACGCGCGCCAGGATCGAGTTAAGCCTCTTCAACAAGCTCAGCCTGCCGATAGCCCTTGCCAGTTTCGTAAAATCAAACCGCGATTTCACTGAAGCGGAGTTTGAGCGCTTCGCCACCGCTCTAGAGGAGCGTGTCCCAGGCGTTTTGAGCTTGCAGCTGGCGCCTGATGCTGTGGTTACGTACATCACCAACAAGGAACAGAACGCAAAGGCTATCGGACATGATCTGGTTGCCGACCCAAATCGTGTAAAAGAAGTATTGGATTCCATTAGCCGGAACGAGTTCATCGTCGCCGGACCGTTAACGTTGATTCAGGGCGGCAGCGCCATTATCGCCCGGTTGCCAATCTTCCTTGAGGGTGTGACATCACGTACGGGCATAGAGAATTTTTGGGGGTTTGCCACTGTTCTCGTCTCGGCCGATGCTGTTCTAGGCCCGGACCTGCTTGGACGTTTCGAGACAGAGAAATCCGATCCGTTTCGCATCTCTGTTCGCGGCAAGCATGGGCGAGGCGAAAGCGGTGATATGGTGTTTGGCACCGAGGAGGATTGGGATCGCCGCGACGGTTCGCTGGAAATTCTACTGCCGAACGGTTCTTGGGTGATTGGGGGCACATTCCTCGCCCACCCTTCGAACTGGCTCTTACTGATTTTGGCGCCAATGGTTACTGGTGTTGCGGTGTTTATCGGCTTCTACATGACCTTGTCCGCGCAGGAGCGGTTAATTCAAGCCACCAAGGACAACGCGAAACTACAGGCGGAAATGCTGGATCGTGAGAAATCCTTGGCGCTGTCAATGATTTCAAGCGGGGTGGCCCATGAGTTCAATAATCTGTTAATGGCTATCTCCAGCACTGTGGATGTCATCAAGCTGGATGATACCTTGAGCGAGCAAACCCTCGAAGATGTATCGTTGCTAAAAGGCGAGACCAAGCGAGGTCAAAGGCTAACACAGCAGTTGCTGGCCTATAGCCGCGAGATGGAACTCAGCCCGCAAACGGTGAAGCTGAGCCAGCTCATAGCACAAACCCTCATAATGGCGCGCCCAATGGTCGGTGCGAGCATTACGATAGAATTGAAAAGCGATGACGTTTCCGATGACGAAGTCAGGCTTGACGTAGCAGAGTTTAAAGGGGCGCTTCTAAACCTCGTCCGTAATGCTCAGGACGCGATGCCAACGGGTGGTACGATAGCCTTCTCCGTCGCGGGCGCGACTAGGCGCACGACTTCAGGTGATGAGAAGAACGAGAATTGGGTCGAGCTGCTAGTGGTCGATACCGGTGTTGGGATGTCTCAGGAGGTCCTTTCAAACGTTCTCGTGCCTTTCTACACAACAAAAGAGGTAGGAAAGGGTACGGGCCTTGGGCTGCCTATGGTAGCGGGGGTGGTTGAAGCATCGAAGGGTGAGTTGTCGATCAGCAGTATCGAGGGAAAGGGAACAACGATCCGGATTCTATTGCCCGCTGCAACCGCCACCCTGTCATAATCTCCGGGCGCTATGTCAGAGGTGCAATGAACGGGAGCGATTTGAGCCGTTCAAGTGGCACACTGAAGAAGGCTTGTGGTCCGGTGCCCGTGCCGGACGAGGCACAAGAGCAAGCGCAGCCTTAGTTTGAGACGGGTAAATATATGCTCGCGCGCGTGCCTCTGCCGGACTTGCTTTCGATTGTGATAGCACCGTTGTTTGCCTCGGCAATTCGCGACACGATCCCCAAGCCAAGCCCTGCGCCTCTTCCCGCAGCTTTCGTTGTGTAGAAGCTCTCGCGGCAATGTGCCAGCACTTCGGGCGTCATTCCCGTTCCGTTGTCCGACACCGATAGTACAAAATAGTTCGCCTCGGTAAGACCAAGGGATTTCGCGGCGGTCCGACGAAGGGATATCGAGCTGCCTGCCAAAGTGATGTTGCCGTTGTTTGTAGCATCTTCGGCATTGCTGATGAGATAGCTTACTGCCGTTGTCAAACCACTAACATCGACCCGCAACCTCAGGTCACTCCCGGTTGGCTTCGCGTCAAAGGAGTTGCGCTTGATAATAGTCTCCGCGGCGGCGGTGCACGCCTCGAAGAGTTCCTTTGCCGGCAAAGACCGAACATCCGTCGGAGCGTGCCCGATAAATCGCAACAGGCGTTGCGTCAAATCTACTCCGCGCCGTGATTCTTCATGGATCGCTTCGAGATCCTGGAGTGCCTGCTCCCGGTTCCCATCGAGGGTCTCAAGACGAGCCATTTCGACGGTCGAGCGAATTGCCATCAGCAGATTATTGAATTCGTGCGCGGTACCGCTGGACATACTGATTATGGCGTTTTGCTGGCTTTCTATTTTCTTGCGGGCTTGCTCTCTCGCACGCGATGAACTGATTACGAAGACAATCAGCGTGGCGATGGCGCCGAACAGTACGAAACCCAGACCGAGAATGTACTGAAACTTCCTTTTTAGGCCCGAATACAGGGACGTCATTACCTGGCTTTCGAGGAACAAACCGCCAAGCGCCACATTCCGTACCTTCAAGCCCCAGGGCTCCAATTGCGCCCTGAGAGGTTGGAGTTCGGCTATTTTGGGATTTTTTGAGATCGCGACCCGCTCGTTTGAGAGCAGCAGCGCTTCCAAGCCTGAAACAAGGTCGTTGCCGCTCTCGATCTGGCCAATCATCGCAGCGGGTTGGCCCTCATTGAAAATATCAATCCGGCTCCAGAATATGGCGTATCGCTGATAAAGCATACTGCCGGCGCCGCCTTCCACAAGGCGCCCCTTTTCGATCTGACGGATCGTCGAATCGATGGCGCCGACAAGGCGATATAGTTCGATTTCGAGCTGGAACAGGTGGTAGTCGATCCGCTCGTGAGGCGCTTGATTCAACGATCTTTGCGCGCTTGTGATTCCCACACTGATCCAGGCGCCCAGCGAGATGCAAACCACAATGATGATCGCGACTAACGTGTATGTCACTTTTGGCAGTGGCAATGCGGATAGGAGCGCTTGCTTCGTCAAGGAATGACTCTTTCTTTCTAGGTAGACACGAGCCGGCGGATCGGTTGTTTTTTTAGCTCAGGCGTTGCATACAAGCCTGGGTGCGACGCTAAAACCTCGGCACCTGAACGCCATCTTAAAAACAATTAATAAGCTGCTTAGCAGGTAACCTGTCGGTCTTATGTGGCGATGCGACGCACTATGTCGACATCCTCACCACCTCCAATTTTACCTAGATGAAAGGCGCCAGTTTGATGAGTAGTTTTCCTATAGCAGTCCTGCAGCGCCGCCGGGCCTCGAAATCGCCGGCGTTGGCTTTTGCCTTTCTACCCCTTATCGCGTTCCTCGCTGTTGCAGCGTTCACGGTCTCAGCTTCGGCGGAGCAGGTTCTCCTGGAAATTTCGACTGATGAGTCCGGCGACAACCTACGCCGTTACGATAGAGCCGATCTTGCCGCGTTAGAACAGCAGACCATCCGAACGTCGACTGCTTGGACCGATGGTGTGAAGGTGTTCAAAGGGCCCCTCGTCCGTGACCTGCTGACCGCCGAAGAAGAGCAGGCTTTTGAAACTGTTGAGGCGGTTGCAGCCAACGACTATCGGGTTTCTATCCCGATGTCGGATTTTGTTTCCTATGACGTGATTCTTGCTACCGAAATGGACGGCCAAGAATTAACGCTTCGCGACAAAGGGCCTTTGTGGATCGTCTACCCAAGAGACGATTACACTGATTTGAATCAATCCGCTGTCGATGCCCGTTGGGTCTGGCAGCTTGTCCGGCTTGAAATGAACTAGACGCGCTTCATCTGAAGCGAATGGACGGCGTCCGGCTTGGCCCCCCACCATGGCCGGACGCCGTACCGACGCTAGCCTCTTCCAAAAGCGCTCCTGCAAAAGTCAGATGCACCAAATGCCATCTCAGGCTTGCTGGCACCCCGGCCTAGTATTGCGGCTACGCGCCGTCGCGCGGAGTAACTGCAACCCGGGAGCCATGTCTGGCCTATTCGTTGGTCAGAAAAACATATCCCTCGCCGCGCACCGTTCGTACACGCTCGTTGTTGGGATCGAGGATCTTCAACGCCTTGCGAATCCGGTGAATATAAACGTCCAGGGATCGATCATCCGGGTCCAGAATTCTCCCGCGTGCGAACTCATAGAGATGTTCACGACTAACGACTTTGTTGGGGCTGGACATCAGGTAATGCAAAAGTTTGACTTCCCAGTCTGTTAGATCAATGACCGCCCCGTTCTTGCGCGATAACTTTCCTGCAGTTCGATCCAAAGTAATGTCGTCGACCACGATTTCACCGGTCCGCCATTCGCCGGTTGAACCGCTGCGTGAGATGTTTCGACGCAAACGGGCGGCCAATTCCTCCAGATCGAATGGCTTCAGGATGTAGTCGTCGGCACCGGCATCAAGCCCTTTAATCCGGTCTTCTAGATCCGCCCGACCGGTTATCAGCAGGATCGGCTTGTCAGTGAGCTCCCGAAGTACTTGGGTGAGGGCGACACCGTTGCCGTCGGGTAGGTTGATATCCAAAATGAAGGCATCAGGCAGTTCGTCCGAGATTGAGGCGCGGAGCTTGGCTACTTTGTCAAAAGTCGACACCAAATAGCCTTCGCGTTCAAGGTAGCGTTTGACCGACCGAGCGATCTGCTCTTCATCTTCCAGCACCCAAATATACTTCTGCATCCCTGTTTCCTGTCCATCTTGTGATGATCTTGCCAACCTACTTCCCATTATCGATTTTTGCTCATTAGAGCAAACTTCGGCAGATTTGACCCCAGAAAATCCGAGATCGGCCGTGTTGGGAACTGCAATCATCCTATGGTCTTCCATTTTTCTCATGTCTTTGCTTCCGTCGGGTCGACCTTTGCCTGCAAAGGCTTAAACGGTGCTGAACCGTGTGTTTCCACCAGTATTTCCAGGCTTGAAAGTTCGAATGGCTTATCGATCCAAGCGGTGAACGGATCGTCGTAGGCGCAACCATTCCCCAGGTTGTCCGGGCGAGCGCCGGTCATACATATGATAGCCGGCCGGTTGGCGGCGAGATGTTGCTCATGAATGTTCTGCGTCAGGTCTGCGCCCGACATCTGCGGCAGGTCGTAATCTACGAGGATTACGTCAAACGTATCCCGCTGCAGAGTTTGAATCGCAATTGAGGGGGTCTCCGCTTCGGCAACGCGGTACCCGGCACGGGTCAGCCACAGATTGACCGATCGGCGGGTAAGTGGATTGTCGTCGACAATCAACACCGCCGCTTTTTGGTTCGTTTTCACAAAGTGCTCATTTCCAAACATTCTTTGGCCTCTCCAGCTGCGACCCTATGATTCATTTGTCCAGAAGATCGTAAAAAATAGAAAACAAGTAACCTGATTAAGTGTTTTTAATATTCAGATGTTTTTTAATAATAAATCTATAATTCCGCAGGTCTTAGAAAATTATCTACGCGGAGCGATAGAAATAGAGTGGCTAATATTTAAAACAGTTAAAAATTTTCTTCTTATTCCAATGAATGGTCCTTTCTGCGAGCCAAATGGCTGTCGTATCAGAGGAGTAAGAAAATGAATGCAAACTACAAATTCGCAGTTGTCGGAGCCGTTGGGTTTCTGGCTGCTGTAGGTAACGCCGAGGCCGCAGGCGAATTGCGCGGCAACATGGATGTCCTTTTGGACATCGGCACGGGTTGTGCCGTCAACGTCGACACTTCCGGCGGCGAAAACCAGTGGGGCACGGTCGATTTCGGGTCGCAAGCGAGCCTCAGCAATATCATTGATGCGGAATCTTCGGGGACCACATCGGCGAACCAGCTGGAGATGACGTGTAACACGGGTCTTCCCTACGCGATTGGGATCGACTTGGGCCAGAACCAGTCCGGGGCCAACACGCGCCGCATGTCGGGCGTGGTTTCTGGAGAGTTCGTTGCCTACGAGCTTTATCAGGATGCAGCGCATACACAGGTTTGGGGCCAAATTGGCACCGCCGGTGAGCTGCAGTCCACCGGCACAGGCGCAGCGCAAGAGTACGTAGTTCATGGACGTATTCCAAGCGGCCAGACCACGCCGTCAGCGGGATCTTACAAAGATACGGTCCGCGTGACCGTCCGCTGGTAAGCGAAACCGCTCCTATCGAGATCTCGGGTTCGTCACTGGGCGGCCCGAGATTCTCTCCCTTGAGACAAAAATCCCAAACGATGGCTTGAAGTCAAAGCCAGTACGGAGGTTAGGCATGCCGCATGCATTGCACAAAATTCGAAACCTGGCAGTGAAGGTCGCTGGCCTGGGCTTCGGCTGTGTGCTGGCGATGTCAACAGGCTCTCCGGTTGGTCCGGCCTGGGCGCAAACGGCGATGTCGGCGATCGACCTAAAGGCGGAAGTGGTGTCGAGCTGCGCGGTTGCCGGCCCCATCCTTACCGATGGTCAGATTGATTTCGGCCAACTGCACTTCGGCGATCAAAGCGATCTTTCAAACTCGGTAACCACCCAAGGTGGTGGGCAGGACGGTGTGATCACGGTTACCTGTTCGCAGGGACAGGCCTACACGATCCTAATGGACGGCGGGAATAACGCCAATGCGGGGCGCCGGAACATGGTCTTGGACGGCACCTCTGTTGCCTACGATCTCTACACGGATTCAGCGCACAGCAACCTATGGAACGATAGCACGGGAAAGCAGGCTATCGGTAGCGGTGCGCCTGACGATCACGTTGTTTTTGCAAAGACTTATCCGACAACCGCACTGGTTGCCCCTGGTCGTTACAGCGACCGGGTTGGCATCACGGTCAAATGGTGAACGCTATGAAGCAGAATTCAAGCACGGCTTTCAGCGCCCTCTTCTTTGTATCCGCGTTGCTTGCATCGGTCATGGTCTTGATTGGTCGGAGCTCCGCTCAGTCATTGACCGAAACCAAAGAGGTCGTATTCCGGATTCAAGTCGTAGAGGGCTGCGCGTTGGGTGTAGGTGCTACCGATCCCACAAGCCTTGGCCTGATCGACTTTGGACAAGTCAGCGATCTGTCCAATCCGATCGACGCGACCGGTGGGGCAGGAGCAGGTGGTGTTGTCGTCACCTGCACACCAGGCACGGCCTTCACGATGGCGATTGATGCCGGCCTCAATGGGCCGTCGACGGTAGACCGCAAGCTGTTGAACGCCGACATCGGGCAAACGCTTGACTACCAACTGTATTGGGATGCCGGCCGGACGACCGTCTGGGGTGACACACCCGGTCAAAGTGCCGTTGCCGATGGCTCTGAGCAGGTTTTCCCGGTCCATGCGCGCCTAGTGACCTCGGTCACATTGCCGGCGCCCGGAATCTACACCGACAGGGTCCTAGTGACCGTTACATTTTAAGGGGTACGCGATATGTTTGGAATGAATGGAAGTGTGAAGTTTCGGATCAGGATGTTCGTCATCATGGTCCTTACAATGATCACCTTTTGCTATGCCATCTCCCTTGGCAATGCAGCATCCGTGATGATTTCGCCCATCAGCCTGAACATTGGTTCAGAAAAGCCGGCCACGCTGCTGACGCTCAACAACCTTGGCGACAGTGACATTGCAATCCAAGTTCGCATAAAGCGTTGGGTTAGCGGTGGGTTCCAGGACACTCTGGTCGACCAAAGTGAGATCATTGCCAGCCCCCCCTATGTTGTGATCCCGGCCGGCGGTAGGCAGATCGTTCGCCTCGTCGACACCAATCGTGGTCAATCAAGCGATGGTGAGATGCCTTACCGGGTTTTGGTAGATGAGATTCCGCGAAGCGGGGTCGGCGAAGGTTCCGCAGGCAACGTATCCTTTCAAATGCGGTATTCGGTTCCTCTGTTTGTGGGTGGACCGGAGCTCAACGCCGCCGATCCCGAACAGCGTCAGGTTCTGGCAAACGACTTGAGTCGGAATCTGAAAACGACTGTGGTCACCTCAAGCGACGGTCAGCCAGCGTTGAAAGTGTTTAACGGTGGTTCCTATCACGCCCGGATAACAAAGCTCCGTGTTCGGGGTGTGGATGGTCGTGCCGTACCAGTTGCAGAGGGGCTCCTTGGCTACGTGTTGGCGGGTGAAGAAGTTCAGTTCCCTATGCCCTCGGCGATCTCTGCGCTCCGCCCCGGCGCCAGTCTCGTAGCGGAAGTCAATTCCGTCGAACTTCTCCTCATCAATTGATCTGACAACCCAGTTTTTCGGAGGCTTGTGTCTGATGCGTCATTTCTGCCAGGCGATAATCGCGCGGCTCCTCGTGGCTTCCATAACCACAGGAATGGCGTCGCTCAACCATGCACAGGCTTCTGAGGCACCTCAAGCCGCTGAAGCAGCCACGCTCCTTTACCTTGAGTTGGTGGTGAATGAAGTGTCGCTACGAGACCTCGTGGAAGTCAGACGGGACGGCGAAAGCTTGATCGTGACCCTGGGCGACCTGATGCAGGCTGGACTGCTTCTTGAAGGGTCTCCGGATTCCCAGGTAGACGCCAACTCCTTGCCGGGCGTAACGGCCTCCTACGATGTCGAAGGGCAGCGTTTGATGATCCAGGCGGACCCGGACCTTTTGCCAAGACAGACACTCAACAGCCGGAACCGCGTTCAACCGATGCGGGCCGAGCGCGATGCCGGTGGTGTTCTGAGCTATGATCTCTATATGACCGGAGGAACCGAACAGGCCTCCTCCGCAAGCCTTTGGAACGAGGTGCGCGGTTTCAACGACTTCGGTTCGATCTCAACTACGGGAGTGTTTCGTTTTTTCGAGGACTACAAGGGCGAACTGAATCAGGAGTATCTGCGGTACGACACTTACTGGGCCTTGGAAGACCAGGAAAGCATGCTGCAATTCCGGGCTGGTGACCTGGTGACGGGGTCGCAGGTCTGGTCACGGTCACTTCGCTTGGGTGGGTTCCAGATTTCCAAGGACTTCAGTCTGCAACCAAGCCTTATCACCTATCCTTTGCCCGACTTTTCCGGTCAGGCTGTTGTTCCCTCGTCGGTCGATGTCTTCATCAACAGCTCTCAGGTCTATTCCGGGGAGGTCGTTCCGGGACCTTTCGATATTCCATCCAACACGGTGATCAACGGTTTGGGTGACGCCGAAATCGTCGTGACAGACGCTCTCGGTCGTCAGGTCTCCAAAACCATTTCATTCTATGTGTCCAACGAGTTGCTGAGCGAGGGCCTCTTCGATTTCAGCGTCGAAGGTGGGTTTTTGCGTGAGGAGTATGGTCTGAGCTCCTTCACTTATGACACGACGCCTGTTGGTAGCGCGACAATGCGCTACGGGTTGACTGACTGGTTAACCGCCGAGGCACACGTCGAGGGTTCGGAGGATGTGCAGAACGCCGGTGTGGGAGGTGTCGTCAAGCTTGGCAATATGGGCATCATCAACACCTCAATTGCAGCCGGGCGCGGGGACGACCAAGGGCTGCAGCTCGGGTTGGGGTACCAGTTCTCCAGCCGGAACTTCTCAATCGGCGTGCAGCATATTGAGCGGAGCGCTGGTTACTTCGACCTTGGACGGCAGAGCGGGTCTCCCTTGGGTAAACGGTCGACGCAGGTAACGGGCTCGCTCAATTTAGGTAATTTTGGAACGTTTGGCGCGGGTTACTTCCGCGTCGAAGATAACGAGCGTGATCTCTCAGAGATCGTGAATGTTTCGTACAGCCCACGGCTTTGGGAAGGGGTCAACCTCTACGCCTCTGCAAATGCCGACTTGCATGATAGTGAAAGCATGAACGTGTCGGTCGGACTCTCAATTCCACTGGGATCGTACGGCAATAGCTCGGTACGGACCCGATACGCGCGTGACGGCGATTTGTCCTCCACTCTGGCGTACTCGAAATCCGCACCCATCACCGGTGGCCTGGGCGGTGGACTTGCCGGCACATGGGGCGATGAGAAATTCTTTCAAGGTAACCTGAACTGGAAGAGCCGCTTTATCGACACCTACGTAGGAGCCTATGGGGAGCCGTCCGAGCCCGTTGTTTGGGGTGAAGCCCGGGGTTCGCTGGTATTTATGGATGGCGCTGTATTCCCAACCAACCAGATCAGCGATTCCTTCGCTTTGGTTAGCACCAACGGCTATGAGGACGTGCCGGTCTTGTTGGAGAACCAGCTCGTCGGCACCACCGATGACAACGGCCATCTCTTGGTTCCCTGGGTCCAATCCTACAACCGTACAAATCTGTCGATCGACCCGGTTGACCTCCCTGCCGATGTTTCGGTCGAGGAGACTCGCAAGACCATTATGGCGGCCAGACGGAGCGGCGTTCGGACAGAGTTCAACGTGGCGCTTTCACAATCGGCTGTCGTCATCCTGCAGGATTCGACAGGCAAGCCGCTTGATGTCGGAACGGTCGTGAACATGGATGGTGGGGAAGCAAACCTTTACGTCGGCTGGGAGGGGCGCTTGTTCCTGGAACGGGTCGAAGAAGAAACCACACTCTTGGTGCGGCGCAACGACGCTGCCGACTGCAAAGTGGTCATTTCCTATAAGGCTGCGCCCGGAACCATTCCCACCCTTGGGCCTTTTAGTTGTAGCGAATGAGGGAACAGAGATGTCCATTTTTTACCCACGTCTTTTGAAACACCTCTTCCCCTCGCTTCTGATAGCCGTCCTTTGCGGTTTACCGATTGCAGGCTGGATGCTCAATGTCGCTCGTGCTCAGACCGAGGGGGGCGTGCTCGATCTAAATCCGCAGCAACTTCCCGGCCAAACAAGCAGTTTGCGGACGGTTGGCATGTTGGGAGTAGAATTCAAGATCACCCCAACCTGTATCGTCGAACGATTAGAGGAACTGGCATTACCTAAGTTCAGTGCCGAGGTTTCCAGCTATCGTAAGCGACATTCTTTCATCGACGGCTCTCTTTTCGTGGGCTGCACGGACCCCAATTCCTTCCATCTCGTACGCCCGCCTCGCACTGATTCCGGCCAGGGAGCCACCATATCATGGTAAGAAATCCAATCAGCAATCCAGGCCTTGGCGCGATAGTCGCCCTTGTGTTGCTTCTGTTTTCTGCTGGCGCGCGGGCTGAATGTTCTGTGTCCAGTTCGACCCAGGATATCGGCGCGATCCCCTCGGATCAGCTGCAGAACACACAGGTCGATTTTACGCTTTCGACCGGGTTTTCCTGCAACGTCCTGGCAAGTGTGGGCTCGGAGGATCGCATCGAGGCCACGCTTCTGGGATCGACAAACAATCTGGCATTGAACAACGGATCCGGTGGAAGCCTTCCATTCGCGCTGTTTCTCGATTCTGCGCGCAGCCAGCCTTTTAACGTGAACGACACCGTAGCGTTTGGCGGCTCAGAGCTTCTTAGTCTTTTCTCGGCAGCCGGTGGAGCGATTCCAATATATCTGACGACCGCGTTGGGGAACGTGCCCGCCGGCAGCTATAGCGACAGCCTGTCATTGCGTTGGGTGTGGGATGTTTGTGATCTGGGGGGGGCAGGTGATACCTGCGTCACGCGAAGCAGCGGTGACCAAGTTGTCAGCTTGACCATCACGCTGGTTGTATCGCCAGTCTGCGGGATAACCGCCGCCGAGCTTTATGATTTTGGCACGGCAACGCTCATGAGTGCAGTCGACCCCCTGAACGTGCCCATTTCAATCGATTGCACCTTGCAACAGAGCTACAAGCTATATCTTGACGGCGGCGACAATCAGTCCGGAGGCCGGCGGAGAATGGTCGGTGCCGGCGGCAGCGTGAAGTATAATATTTTTGCGCAAGATGGCGTCACACCGGTCGGCCCAAAGGCGAAGGATTCCCTCAGTGGCTTGGGCAGCGGATTCGTTCAGTCCTTCAATCTGCTGGCAAAAGTAGACGCGTCTCAAGGTTCCCTGGCGGCAGGCCTCTATGAAGACAGAGTGCGAATAGTGGTGGAATACTGACTATGTGGGCGGGGACGGTCGCTCTTGGTCGGATACTTTTTCCCAAAGATTAATGTGGGTGGTGTCATGGCTGGACGCTACGAAATCGCCCGACCTTGCTCAAGGTGATTTCTCTGACAGCGCCAACCGTCTCAAAGAGCCTACTGAGACTCGGGCTATATTTTCGGCAGATCTGGGGTCCGCGGTGCGTCTCTGATAGGCCAACCCCTAGGTAACCCGCTGAAAACACGCGGTAATTCAGAGCAATTCCGAAACCTTCGAGAGAGACGGGGGTGAGTGGCGGAGGGGGAGGGATTCGAACCCTCGGTACGCTTTCGCGCACAACGGTTTTCGAGACCGCCCCGTTCAACCGCTCCGGCACCCCTCCGCTGAGATAGGTTGCATTCGAAGAGCGATACCAGGTAATCATCATGCCCTGGCCGAAGCGCCGCGGACACTACCCCAAGCCTTCACCGGCTGCAAGCCGTTGAAAGGGTCATCGGACATCATGAAGATTCTTCGCCAAAATCCGTTGACAGCCTCGGGTCCATGGCTATAGTGCGACGGCCTCACGGGCACTGAGGATTTGGATTTCCTGGTGATGCCCGCGAAAACGGTTTTCTGCACTAATTGAAGAATGATGAACGCCATGTTCGCTGTAGTTAAAACGGGCGGCAAGCAATATAAGGTCGCCAAGAATGATATCGTGGTCGTGGAGAAGCTGGCGGGTGACGCCGGTGCCACGGTCGAACTCGACCAGGTTTTGATGTTGGGTGACGGCGGTAAAGCCACGGTCGGTGCGCCGACTGTCGCCGGTGCGCTTGTGACCGCCGAGGTGGTGGAGCAGACACGCGGCCCGAAGATCACGATCTTCAAGAAGAAGCGCCGCAAGCACTATCAGCGCACGGCGGGTCACCGCCAGGACCTGACGGTGCTGCGTGTGACCGACATCCTGACCGACGGCGCAAAGCCGGCCAAGAAGGCCGCGGCTCCCAAGAAGGCTGAAGCAAAGACTGCGGAAAAGGCCGAGGCCCCCGCGAAAGCTGAGGCTCCCAAGAAAGCCGCGCCCAAGGCGGAGGCCCCTAAGAAGGCGGCTGCCGCTAAGGCTCCGGCCAAGAAGGCCGCTGCGCCGAAGAAGACCACTGCCGCCAAGAAGGCGGCGGACAAGACAAAGGAGTAAGCAGCCATGGCACATAAAAAAGCTGGTGGTAGCTCACGGAACGGTCGTGACTCAGAAGGTCGCCGTCTTGGCGTCAAGAAGTTTGGCGGCGAAGCGGTCCTGGCGGGCAACATCCTGATACGGCAGCGCGGCACCAAGTATCATCCCGGCACCAACGTCGGCATGGGTCGTGATCACACGCTGTTTGCGCTGGTCGAAGGCAAGGTGTCCTTCCACAAGACGCGCGACCGCACCACGATCTCGGTGGAGCCGCAGGCTTAAGCGGACCCCACCGCAGGTGAAAGTTTCGGGGGGAACGGCTTGCCGTTCCCCCCTTTTTGTTATGGATGATTATGAAGTTCCTCGATCAAGCCAAGATTTACCTGAAGTCCGGCGACGGCGGAAACGGCTGTGTGGCGTTCCGGCGCGAGAAGTTTGTCGAGTTCGGCGGACCTAACGGCGGCAACGGCGGCCGCGGGGGCGACGTGGTTTTTGAGGCGGTGGAAGGACTCAACACCCTGATCGACTTTCGTTACCGCCAGCACTTCAAAGCCGAACGCGGGCATCACGGCCGCGGCAAGGATATGACAGGCGCCGACGGCAAGGAGATGTTGATCGCAGTTCCCGTCGGCACCCAAATTCTTGACGAGGATAAGGAAACCTTGATCGCCGACCTGACCGAGATTGGTCAGCGGGTGACGATCTGTCGCGGCGGTGACGGTGGCTTCGGTAACGCCCATTTCAAGTCGGCGACCAACCGCGCGCCGCGTCGGCACGACCCGGGTTATCCTGGTGAGGAGCGTTGGGTCTGGTTGCGCCTGAAGCTGATTGCCGATGCTGGACTGATCGGGTTGCCCAATGCCGGCAAGTCGACTTTCCTTTCGGTTGTTAGCGCGGCCAAACCCAAAATCGCCGATTATCCCTTCACTACGCTTCACCCGAATTTGGGCGTGGTGGATTTGGATGGCGTGCAGCGGATCATTCTTGCCGATATTCCCGGCCTGATTGAAGGTGCGCATGAAGGCCAGGGCCTGGGCGACCGGTTTCTTGGCCACATCGAACGCTGTGGCGTCTTGCTGCATCTCGTGGATGGTACGGCTGAGCCCGACGCCATTACAGAGGCTTATCACACGGTCCGCGGTGAATTAGCCGCCTATGCGGCGGAATTGGCCGACAAGCCGGAAGTGTTGGTTTTGAACAAGGTCGATGCATTGGACGACGCGGCCATCAAGGAACGTCAAGCTACTCTGAGCAGGGCAGCCAATGGGGCGCAGGTCCGGCTTTGTTCCGGTGTTAGCCACAAGGGCGTCAAGGACGTACTCGGCGCGCTCTGGAAAATCATTGAAGTCGATCGCCGGGAGCGGCGGGAGGCGGCGCTGAGCGCAGCCGATGAAGCCGGGGCGAAAGGCAAAACTTTCGGTGGCGAGGTTGGAGACTGGCAACCATGAGCCAGCGCCTGTCGGACTCCAGACGGGTAGTGATCAAGATCGGCTCGTCCTTGTTGGTCGAGGAGAAGAGCGGCGCCATCCGACGTGGCTGGCTGGAAGCATTGGCCGACGACGTCGCGGATTTGCGGTCTCAAGGCGCCGAGGTTCTGTTGGTTTCCTCCGGAGCCATTGCGGTCGGACGGCGGCACTTGGGTTTGACCGCCCGGCCACCCAAGCTTGAAGAAAAGCAAGCGGCGGCGGCGACCGGGCAGGTGCGCTTGGCACACGCCTATCAAGAGGCATTGGCCCGCCATGCAATCACTGTCGCTCAAGTTCTTCTGACCTTGGGCGATACGGAGGAGCGCCGCCGTCATCTCAATGCGCGCAACACTCTGGGCACCTTGTTGCGCCTAGGCGCGGTGCCGGTTATCAACGAGAACGATACCGTGGCGACGGCGGAGATACGCTTCGGCGACAATGACCGTCTGGCGGCAAGAGTCGCGGCTATGATGAACGCCGACACACTGGTGTTGCTCTCCGATATCGATGGTCTCTACGACTCCGATCCACGCAGCAATCAGGACGCCAGGCACCTACCCGAAATTGCGGAAATTTCGCCTGAGATTGAAGCAATGGCGGGCGCTGCCCCCGTGGGTTATTCCTCCGGCGGTATGATCACCAAATTGGCGGCAGCGCGCATTGCGACCGCGGCTGGGTGCCGGATGGTCATTGCCGATGGTCGGCACGAAAATCCTTTGCGCAAGCTCCGCGACGGCGCTCGTTGTAGCTGGTTCCTCTCCGCCGTGGAGCCTTTGACGGCGCGCAAACGTTGGATAGCCGGAAGCCTGAGTGCATCGGGGCGCATAATCGTGGATGCGGGCGCGGCCGGCGCACTGCGACGCGGCAAGAGCCTACTACCGGCTGGTGTGATTGCCGTTGAGGGCGCGTTCCAACGAGGTGACGCGGTGCTGGTCTGTGATGCGCAGGGGCAGGAACTGGCGCGCGGCTTGGTCGCCTATGGCTCGGAAGACGCAGCACGCCTCAAAGGTCACAAGAGCCGTGAAATCGAAAGCCTGCTCGGCTACCGTGGGCGCGAAGAGCTGATCCACCGTGACGACTTGGTGGTGAGCTGAGGAGTGATGGCGATGAAAGCGGAAGTGTTTCCTGACCAGGATGATCTGCGCCGGTCAATGATGGCGCTCGGCAAGGCAGCGAAATCGGCGGCGGGCATTCTGGCGCAATCCAGTGACGCTCAACGCAATGCCGGCCTGTTGGCCGCTGCAGCCGCACTGCGCGCGCGCCAGAACGAGATCCTGGCTGCAAACGGCGCAGACATGGCCGAAGCCCGCGAGAAAGGTTTGACCGAGGCGCTTTTGGATCGCCTTGAGCTCAATCCCCAGCGCGTGGAGGCGATGGCGGTTGGTTTGGAGGAAATTGCCAAGCTCCCCGATCCGCTCAATCGTGTTCTGGAATCGACGACACGTCCCAACGGCCTGCGAATCGAGAAAGTGTCGGTTCCTTTGGGCGTCATTGGGATTATCTACGAGAGCCGCCCGAACGTGACAGCCGATGCCGGTGCACTCTGCCTGAAGGCCGGTAACGCGGCGATTCTGCGTGGCGGCTCGGAGTCCGCGCGATCATCCGCCGCAATTCTTGAAGCTTTGCAGAATGGCCTGGTAGCCGCTGGCTTGCCCGAATCGGCGATCCAGCGCCCGCCGACCAGCGACAGGGAGGCCGTCGGTATTCTGCTGAAGATGAGCGACAGCGTCGATGTGATCATACCGCGTGGTGGGCGCGGTTTGATCGAGAGGGTGATGAATGAAAGCCGGGTTCCGGTGCTGGCCCATCTGGATGGTCTCTGTCACACCTATATCCATGCCGCCGCTGATCTGGACAAGGCCCGCGCCATCGCCCTTAACGCAAAAATGCGGCGCACGGGTATTTGCGGTGCAACCGAGACGCTGCTTGTCGATCGTGCCGCCGTTGCCAGCCACTTGCAGCCGGTTCTCCGCGATTTGGCCGAGGCCGGTTGCGAGCTGCGGGGTGATGAATCGGTGCGCGCGTTGGTGCCTGATGTGAAGGCGGCCACTGACGCCGATTGGGATACTGAGTACCTCGCACCAATCCTCTCGGTCAGGGTTGTCGATGATCTGGTCGAGGCCGTTGCACACATCAATCGCCATGGGTCACATCACACCGAGTGTATCGTGACCGAGGATGCAGCAGCGGCACAGCGCTTCATGGCCGAGGTCGACGCCGGTATCGTCCTGCACAACGCCTCGACCCAGTTTGCCGATGGCGGTGAGTTTGGCATGGGGGCCGAGATTGGCATATCGACGGGCAAGCTGCATGCCCGTGGGCCGGTCGGAGCCCAACAGCTCACCAGTACGAAATACCGCGTGCATGGCAGTGGCCAGGTTCGCCCCTAGTCAATGACGCACCACCCAACAGCGTGGCGCTTGACCCCTCGCCAACTCGCAGAGGCGCTTGGCGGACGACTCCCGCCGCCGGGTGCCCGGATTGGGCTTTTGGGCGGCTCGTTCAACCCGGCCCATGAAGCACACCGCGAACTGTCCATGGCTGCACTGCGACGCCTGGGTTTGGATGAGGTCTGGTGGCTGGTGAGTCCGCAAAACCCGCTAAAGCCCCAACAGGGCATGGCCCAGTTGGCGCGTCGCCGAGCCTCGGCCGAACGGAAGGCCAGTCATCCGGCCATCCGGGTGACGACCTTGGAAAGTCAGCTTGGAACCATTTATACCGCCGAGACGCTGGCGGTGCTTAAGGCCTTGTTTCCGCGTGTTCGCTTTGTCTGGCTGATGGGTGCCGACAACCTCTGCCAGATTGATCGATGGCAGGATTGGGAAGCAATCTTTCAGTCGCTTCCCGTTGCGGTTTTCGACCGTCCGCCCTATTCTATAAGAGCGACGTTAGCCAAGGCGGCTCAGCGGTTTGCCAAGTTTCGTCTGCCCGAGAAATCGGCCGGGCTATTGGTGACCACCCAGCCTCCGGCCTGGGTTTATGTTCATGGCCGGAAGAATCCGCTCTCGGCGACGCGCATTCGCGCTATCCATCCCGACTGGCCGGGATGAAGGTGCAAAAGAGCGCAAACGACGGAGGTGCAGTCATAGGCGCAAAGAGTGAAACGAACGGAGGTCAGGCGCAGGTCGCCGCGCTTCCGAGCAGTGAAGAAATCCTCCAGCTTGTGGAGGGCTCCCTGGATGACGATAAGGCCGAAGACCTCATTGTTATCGATCTCTCCGGAAAAACCAGCATTGCCGACTACATGGTGATCGCATCGGGCCGCTCCACGGTCCAGGTCGGTGCCATGGCTGAGCATCTGCGCGAGAAGTTGAAGAAGCGCAAACTCTCAGTGGCAGTGGAAGGCGCGGGACGCAGCGATTGGGTCCTGATCGACGCTGGCGATATCATCGTTCACCTGTTCCGACCGGAAGTACGTGCATTCTACAATCTTGAGAAGATGTGGGGCAGTGACGTACTGGAAACCGCGGGCCAGGCCTGAACGATCCTGAGATTAGCCCAGAACCGGGCACCGGGGATGGAAGGACCTGACTGGCACCGGGTAGGCGAGTGCTGGAGCAGGCGGTGAGAATCTTGAAATTGGGCCGAGGTCTCGGGAGGGCGACGTGCGCATCACATTGGCCGCTGTTGGGCGGATGAAGCGCAGTGAACTGGCGCCAGCCTACGATGACTACGCCAAGCGTCTTTCCTGGCCGCTTACCCTCAAGGAAGTCGAAGAAAAACGGCCCTTGCCCGCCGAGCAATTGATGGTGGCGGAAGGCGCTGCCCTGTTGTCGAGCTTGCCTGCGGACGCTTACGTCATCGCACTGGAGCGCAGCGGCAAGAACATCTCGAGTGAGGCCTTCGCGGCGTTATTGCAAGGCCTGCAGGACGAGGGCCGCCGGGAGGTGGCCTTTGTGATCGGCGGTGCCGATGGCCTGTCGGCAGAAGTCATCGAGAGGTCCGACTTCAAACTGTCCTTTGGCGCGATGGTTTTGCCCCACATGCTGGCGCGCACGCTTTTGGTGGAGCAGTTGTTTCGCGCTCAAACGATATTGGCGGGCCACCCTTATCACCGTGGCGTCTAAGGCTGCGACAGACGGCATGCAATCCCATATAATATCGACCGGAATCCCACGCACAATTGCTGCGTCCAAGGAGGCCGCGTCGAGAGATATGCTGAGAGCCATGCCGCAATGAGGCCTTACTGCCCGGTTATTCTGCTTGCAACCCTGTTGGTCGGTAGCCCGGCTGCAGGGCAGCAGGCCGCGCTGAATGGCGACCAGGCGCCGACAGCGCTGATGGAGGTCGAAAAGGCCTTGGAAGCGGACCGCGAGAAATCTGAGGCTTTGAGTCTTAAAGCAAAGGAATTGCAATCCGAGATGCAGGCTATCCGCGCCAAGTTGGTTGATGGTGCTCACAGGGCGCAAGAGTTGGAGTCGGAGTTGTCTCGGATCGAGCAAACTTTGACGGTTCTCGAAGTCGAGGAGGCACGCGCGAGGGTGAACCTCAGGCAGCGCCGTCAGCAGATGGCCCGCATCATCCAGGGACTACAGCGTATGGCGCTACTGCCAAAGGAAAGTTTGTTGCTGGGCCCGGGATCGCCGGTTGACTTGGCGCGCGGAAATCTGGTGCTTCAGGCCGCACTCCCCCGGATTGAGGAGGAAGCGCGCGACCTTCGGACCGACCTTTCCGATCTAGCGGTGTTGCGCGGCCAGATCGAAACACAAAAACGAGACCTGCTGGCGACCGAGGTTGCGCTGGCGAAAGAACGTGATGGCCTTTCACAATTGCTTGAACGAAAGGTTGAGTTGGAAGCGGCGACGGGCGAGGAACTCGCGGCTTCGCGGGCTCATGCGCAGGCTCTGTCGCAAAAAGCCGCCGACCTTCGTGACTTGATTGCCCGCCTTGAGAGAGAGCGGTTGTTGGCCAGCATCACCCTGCCAGCGATCAAACCGGATGTGCCGCCGCCGCCCTCACCCGCGACGACACCGGCCTCTGTCACGCCGCCGGCGCCCAGCCAGACTGCCGATGGAACGGCGGAAAACATGGCTCCGGCTGTAGAAGAGCCCGCACAGACAGCGCTGTTGGCGCCCTCTGCAATGCCCGAGGATGTGCGTCCCTTTCCCGACAACCCTGGCAGTCTCGTCATTCCTGCACGCGGACACCTGCGTTACCGGTTTGGCGCCGCCTTGCCGCAATCCAAAGCAGGCGGTAATGCCAAGGGGCTCTATCTGGAGACACGACCTGGCGCGCAGGTTGTCGCACCCTATGACGGTAAAGTAGTCTACGCCCAGAATTTCAGGGGCTATGGGCTTATCTTGATCATCGAGCATTCCGGGCAATATCATAGCTTGCTGTCGGGCTTCGAGCGGATCGATGCCATTGAAGGACAGTGGGTCTTGGCCGGAGAGCCGGTTGGCGTGATGGGCGATCCCGGTACCGGCAATCCAGAGCTTTATCTGGAGTTGCGGCGTGACGGGCGGCCGATCGATCCCTTACCCTGGCTGGCCCAGGAAAAAGAAAAGGTAAAAAGCTGATGCTAAGGAAGCTTCTCCCCGCCCTCTTGCTGCTGTTGCTCTTGGCACCGGGCGTCCTCCACGCGCAGAGCTCCAAGTCGGATACTTATGAACAACTGAAGCTGTTCGGCGACGTATTCGAGCGGGTTCGTTCCTCATATGTCGAGGAAGTCACCGACAAGGAACTTGTCGAAGCCGCGATCAACGGCATGCTGTCATCGCTCGACCCGCACTCGAGTTATCTCGACGCCGATTCCTTCGGCGACATGCAGGTACAGACGAAGGGGGCATTTGGGGGTCTAGGGATCGAGGTCACGATGGAAAACGGCTTCGTCAAGGTGGTTTCGCCCATCGACGATACGCCAGCCTTTCGGGCAGGTGTTGAAGCCGGCGACTTGATTACTCACCTGGACAGCGAGCCGGTTTTGGGATTGAACCTCTCCGATGCGGTTGACCGGATGCGGGGCGAAGTCGGAAGTGACATCGTACTGACGATCCGCCGCGGCGACCAGGAACCCTTCGACATTACCATCACCCGCGATGTGATCCGTATTCAGTCGGTCCGCAGCCGCGTCGAAGGCAACATCGGCTATATCCGCGTGACGGCGTTCAACGAACAGACGTCCCCCGGCCTCGATAAGGCCATTGCCGATTTGAAGAAAGAGCTGGGCGACAAGGTGATCGGTTGGGTCGTGGATCTTCGAAATAATCCCGGAGGTTTGCTGAATCAGGCCATCGCGGTCACCGATGCGTTCTTGGATAAGGGTGAGATCGTGTCGACGCGCGCGCGCGATCCGGAGGAAACCTATCGCTTCAATGCAGAGCCCGGGGACATGGTGAACGGACAGCCGCTGATCGTGCTTATCAACGGCGGCTCCGCATCGGCCTCGGAGATTGTCGCGGGCGCGCTCCAGGACCACGGCCGCGCGATTATCATGGGCACTCAGTCATTCGGCAAGGGCTCGGTGCAAACGATCATACCGCTGCCCGGGCACGGGGCTATGCGTCTGACGACCTCGCGTTACTACACACCGTCGGGCCAGTCGATACAGGCGACCGGCATCGTGCCGGACATAGAAGTGAAGCAAGCCAGGCTCGAGGAGATCGACGCCGGCAGCCGTCGCCGCGAGGCTGATCTGCGCGGTGCGCTAACCAACGGAGATGAGGCAGGGGCGCCGGCGACTGAAGAAGAAGGAGCACCCGCTCCGGAAGCACAGGAAGCTCCGAGCGAGGGCGAAGAGGCCGCACCGGCGGCAGCCTCTAGCAGCGACTACCAGCTTTCTCGTGCCCTTGACCTTCTGCGGGGCCTGGCTTTGTTCAAGGAGCGGGCGGCGAATTAAGCCGATTGTTCCGACACATTCGGGAGAGGGTCGGTCAATCCAGGCCCTCTCCCGCCGGTGATTGATAAGAGAAGGCGGGAGATATCAGCGTCAACCATGAGCTACGACCCTGAAGCAACACGAAGACTCACGGACGAAGAGATCGAGCGGCTGGAATATCGTCTGGGTGTGGGCGTCATGCTGCTTAACGCCGAAGGCAAGGTGTTCGTGGCCCAGCGTTGCGATATGAAGAGTGAAGCCTGGCAAATGCCCCAAGGTGGCATCGACAAGGACGAAGATCCCTTGCAGGCCGCGTTTCGTGAACTGGAGGAGGAGATCGGCACAGCCAGCGCCGAGCCACTCGCTGAAAGTCACGAGTGGATCACCTATGATTTACCTGTTGATCTGATACCCAAGCTTTGGAAAGGCCGCTATCGCGGGCAAAAACAGAAATGGTTTGCCATGCGTTTTACCGGGAGCGACGCAGAGATCAATTTGGAGACCGGTGACCCGGAGTTCAACGATTGGCGCTGGGTCAATCACGTTCAACTCCCGGACCTGATCGTGCCGTTCAAGCAGGACCTTTACAAGCGCGTGCTTGCGGCCTTTTCGCACCTGCTACAGCCCTAAAAATCAGCCCTGATTAACGAGCCGGCAGGCATAAAAACCGTCTAGTCCCCCCAACTCTTGAAGGTGGCCGGGCAGGCTTTGCAGATCGCCGGCGGCGGTGATCAAGTTCTCCAATCCCGGAAGTTCTTCAGGTTGGATCGACTTGCGCGCGAAATCGCTCCTTTCAGCCAGAAACGAGTCTACGAGCTGCGGTCCTTCCTCCGGCTGCAGCGAACAGACCGCATAAACCAGCGTACCGCCGGGGGCGAGGAGCTTGGCGGCTCGCACGAGCAGCTTTTGCTGTAACGTTACGATCTTGGCGATATCACTCGGCCTGCGTAGCCAGGCAATATCCGGGTGCCGCCTCAAGGTGCCGGTGGCCGAGCAGGGTGCGTCTAGCAGGATGGCATCGGCCTGTTCCACAGGCGTCCACGCACTTGCGTCCGCTTGCACGACAGTAGCCGTCAAGGACAAGCGACCGAGGTTCTCCCTGAGGACCGCCAGACGCTTTGCGTCTTGATCGAGCGCGGTGACCACAGCGCCGGCCAGGATGAGTTGAGCTGTCTTGCCGCCAGGCGCCGCGCAGAGATCGAACACCCGCTGGCCGCTCAGGTCACCCAGCAAACGAGCGGGAAGCGCCGCCGCCGCATCCTGGACCCACCAAGCGCCTTCGGCGAAGCCGGGCAAGGCGGAAATCTCGCCGCTGCCGCCGGTCAAGCGCAGACTGCCGCCGGGCAGGATGGTGGCGCCAAGTCGGTTGGCCCAGGCCTCGGGGTCCTCCTTGACACTGATGTCCAAGGGGGGATCTTCCATTTGAACGGCCATGATGTGCCGGGTCATGGCTTCGCCATAAGCCGACGCCCACGACGACCAGAGCCAGGACGGCAGGTTGAGACGGGCGGCGTCCTGGTCGGCCAACAGTCTCTCTTTCTCTCGTTCGAGACGGCGGAGCACCGCATTGGCTAGGCCCCGAAACGGGCTCAGCTTTCCATCAGCCAGGGCGACGGTTTCGCTAACCGCCGCATGGGCGGGCACGGCCATGAAGAGAATTTGTACCGCACCCAGGCGCAACAGGGCTCGCAAGTCGGCTTGACGGGGTTTTAATGGTTTGTCCAGGCAAGCCCCTAGGGCATTGTCGATCTGACCGAGCCGCCGCAAGGTCGTCGCGACCATCTGGCGCACGAAGCCGCGGTCGCGAGTCTCAAGCTGACCGAGGGCAACGTTTCCAGCGAGCAGGCGGTCCAAAGGTTGCCCACGCTCCAGACAATCGATGAGCAGGCGTAACGCGAGCGCTCTGCTGTTAGCCTTCGCCAAATTCTCGGTCCCTTCGTGCGGGTGTCGGGGGCGAGTTGCTTGTGCCGCTAGGGGCAGCAACCCAGAGGTGCTGCATTCTCTCCGACAAAGCGTATCAGTCAAGGTCCTGGGCAAGCGCGCTGCGGACCTCCTCGGAGATCTGAGTCATGTGATGGTAGTTCGGATGGCTAAAACCGATGATAACTTCGGCGCCGGGTTGCTTGAAGGCCGTTGCCTGTGTGTCGGTTAGATCGAAATGCAGAAAGTGAACGGAAGACGCTTTGCCATCAGCGGTCGTTCGCTCCACGTCTTCCTCCGGGCGGGCGGTCACTTCCTCGCCGTTCACACGCAGGAAGGCTTTCAGCTCAATGCCGCCCAGTTTGCCGAGCAAACGCTTGCGGCGCTCGGCGTCGTCAATCTCGAACATGACGGTTGCAACAAGTTCACGGCCTTGTGGTATCAAGGGGTTGTAGGCGGACAGCTCGTCCGCAATCTGCGCCTCACCGCCACGCTCGATATAGAGCATTTCGTGAATCTGATTCCACATCGTCTCGTAGTTTTCGAAGTACCAGGTCGCGACGGGGCCAACTTCCACGCGGCGGTTGCGTTTTAAAGCAACGAGGTCGCGGCGGCGCTCTTTGCGCTGACTTTCATAGATGTCCATCGGCAGGATGTCCTGGCGCGATATCTCACGATTCTGGCGGGCCATTGGTATCAGTACTCCTTGATCTTGAGCGCGGCACTCGGCCGCGCTGTGCATTCACAGCCCGTATGCCCGGGCAAAGAGTTCAATCGGGTGACTGGCCAGCTCGATCTTTGGCCTCTCCGTCAACCCCAGGCGGTCTATTCCCTGCTGCAGATGCTCTCCGGCAAGAGGGCATTCGCTGGCCAAAAAGGTCTTGTTTTCCTTGGCGGCTTGGCGTGCGGCGGGTTTACCGACTTTCAGAGCGGTTTCGAAATTCTGCTTCATGACGCCCCAGGAGCCGCCGTGTCCCGAGCAGCGTGCAATCACACCCACATCTGCCTCGGGAATGAGTCGCATCATTTCAGCGGCTTTAGCACCCATGTTCTGCGCCCGAGCATGGCAGGCCAGATGAAGCGCCACACCGCCCGGCAGGGGCTTCAGACCCTCGGCAAGGCCCTCCTTTCCGGCAATCTCCACGATGTACTCTGAGAGGTCGCGCGTGGCGCGGGACAAGGTTGCTACGCCCTCGTCGGCAGGCAGGATCAACGGCCACTCGAACTTCAACATCAACGCGCAAGAAGGGATCAGTGCGATCACGTCATAGCCCTTGGCAATCCATGAGCCCAATTCAGCCGATACATGCCTGGCTTTCTCGCTGACTTTCGGAAAGTCGCCTTGCTCGAGTTGCGGCATGCCGCAGCATCCAGGGTAGACCACCTCGGTTTCGACACCGTTGTGCGCCAAGACTTTACGTGCCGCGATACCAATTTCCGGGTTGTTATAGTTGGCGAAACAAGTCGCATAAATCACAGCCTTGCGACCATACGCAGGCGCTTCCTTGTTGACCTCCGGCACCTCGCTTTTGGCGCGTAAGGTGAGTGTTTTGCCGTGGAACTTAGGCAGGGCCGCTTCCCGATGAACCCCGGCCACCTTTTCGATTAACGGCCTTGTCAGCTTGTTCTCGGTACGACTTGCCCAATTGGCGAGTCCCGGCACCTTCGCAGCCAACTTTCCGTTGCGGTCCGTCTTGGTGATCTCCGCTTCCAAGCCGTCCTTGTGTTTGCCAAGCTTTCGCTCCGCATAGCGGTAGCGCAGCATCAGGTGAGGGAAGTCGATGTTGAACTCGTGCGGCGGCACGTAGGGGCAAGACACCATGAAGCACATGTCACAGAGCGTGCAGGCATCCACCACCGGCTTATAAGCTGCGCGATCGACGCTATCGAGTTCACCGCTTTCCGATTCGTCTATCAGGTCGAACAGCTTGGGGAAGGAATCACAAAGATTGAAACAGCGGCGACAGCCATGGCAGATATCGAAAACACGCTCCATCTCGTCGTTGAGCGCTTCCCAATCTGTAAAAGCCGGATCTTCCCAGTTCAACGGATAGCGCGTCGGCGCATTGAGACTGCCTTCACTCATGATTCCCTATCTCCCTCTTGATCGGACTCAAGCGTACCGGAACCGTATGTGTCGCGATCATCAGCGGTGAGTGCGATTTACCGGCTGCAGGCGTGGGCTGCCGTAGTGCACCGCCCGCAGAAGGGGGTGCAGCCGGGCGGGTGTCCCCGAAGCGGGGCTCACAGGGACTTTCGTGCCTGGGCCCTGTTTGCTCCGGGGTGCCCGTTCTGTTGCACTGCCAGCGGGCTCAATCTGATTTCTTTTCAGAACCAAGCGCCGCTCGCAGAACCTACCAAAGGTCGCGCCTTTAGAGGGTTTCCAGTGCCTTTTGGAAACGGCCGGCGTGGCTTTTCTCAGCCTTCGCCAAGGTCTCGAACCAATCAGCGATCTCGTCGAAGCCTTCCTCACGCGCGGCGCGGGCCATGCCAGGGTACATATCGGTGTACTCGTGGGTCTCGCCGGCGATAGCCGCCTTCAGGTTGGCCTGGGTTGGGCCGATCGGCTCGCCCGTGGCCGGATCACCGACCTCTTCCAAGAACTGCAGGTGCCCGTGCGCATGTCCGGTTTCGCCTTCAGCCGTGGAGCGGAAGACCGCGGCAACGTCATTGAAACCTTCGATGTCTGCCTTCTGGGCAAAATAGAGGTAGCGGCGGTTGGCCTGGCTTTCACCGGCAAAAGCCTCTTTAAGGTTGGATTCTGTCTTGGTGCCCTTGAGAGACATGGGTTCTCCCTTTCTGTTCAAACCTGTTCTGACAATTCGCCCCTGGGCCAAAGCTCGTCGAATCGGGCCCATTGATTAGGACCCGCGGCTTGATGCCCCGGAGCGCGTTCCCGTAGGGCGGCCCTCCTTGCGCGGCGTGCCTCGCAATTAAAAGCCGACCGTCTTTATAGGTAGAGCCGCTTCACCGGAGAGTCAATAGATTAGAATCACTAAAAACAATCAATTAGCGATCTGTCATAAATCGAATTTTTGGAATTGTAGAGGTGAATCAGGCGCTCTTGCTCTGACCGACGCGAATGATGATATCGACCTGGCGGACGGTCGTACCGTCAGGCGCTTCCGGCAATTTGGCAATCTCGATGGCGGCGCCCGGGATATCCTTGAGTTCACCACGTTCTTCGATAAAGAAGTGGTGATGGTCGCTGGTGTTGGTGTCGAAATAGGACCGACCGGGATCAACCATCACTTCGCGCAACAAACCGGCAGTCGTGAACTGATGGAGCGTGTTGTATACGGTCGCCAAAGACACACCCACACCCGCATCCATCGCTTGGCAGTGCAGTTGTTCGGCGGTGGTGTGGCGATCGCCTTGAGCGAACAGCAGACGAGCAAGCGCCAAGCGCTGTTTGGTCGGTCGAAGACCGGCGCTCTTGAGTTGCTCAATCAGATGACTATAGGGGCGTGCCTGTAACATGTCCTTCATATAGGCTAGATTGAGAATAAATTAAAGAGGCAACGCCAATACCTTCAGAAGATTTCTAGAATGTCTATAAAGGAAAGTCGCAAGACTTGCGTTTGCACGCCTTAAGAGCCAAGTTCACCTTTGCGTTGTTTGCTTCAAGCCTTACTATAAAGCCGCGCTTGGACACTCGCGCCGGAGGCGGTGGATCGATATTCATTGCCTTTGTTCTGGATGAAAAGACGCTAATTGGGGGATTCCTTGACAAGCCCACAGGAACCGAGAGCCAAGAATAGTTACAGCTATGATGATTTGATCGCCTGCGGGCACGGTCAATTGTTTGGGCCAGGGAATGCCAGGCTCCCCCTGCCGCCTATGCTGATGTTTGATCGCATTACCAGAATTTCTGACCAGGGCGGTGCTTTTGCCAAGGGCGAAATCGAGGCAGAACTTGATGTCAATCCGGACCTCTGGTTCTTCAAGTGCCATTTTGAGAGTGATCCGGTGATGCCCGGATGCCTGGGGCTCGATGCACTGTGGCAGCTAGTCGGATTTTTCCTGGGCTGGATGGGAGCGCCCGGCAAAGGGCGGGCGTTAGGCCTTGGCGAATTGAAGTTTAGCGGCGAAGTACTGCCGACGGCAAAATTAGTGCGTTACCGCTTGGACTTGAAGCGCGTGATCATCCGCAAGTTGGTGATGGGTATCGCCGACGGTGCTTTGGAAGTGGATGGCAAAACCGTCTATGAGGCTAAGGATCTGCGCGTCGGTCTGTTTACCGCGGGTCAGGGTGCCTGATCAGGTGCTATTTAGAACGAAGTGATTTCGGAGGAATGCCATGCGTCGCGTGGTCGTCACAGGGCTGGGAGTTGTCTCCAGCATCGGCAACAACAAGCAGGAAGTCACCGAATCTCTCCGCAAAGGGCGCTCGGGGATTGTGTTCGCCGAGGAATACGCCGAGCGGGGTTTTCGCAGCCATGTTCATGGTGCACCCACGATAAATCTGGATGACCATGTAGATCGCCGTGTCCGACGGTTCATGGGTGACGGTGCAGCCTATAACTACGTTGCGGCCCTTGAGGCAATCGCTGATTCAGGTTTAAGCGAGAGCGTGATCAGCAACGAACGAACCGGTTTGATTGCCGGTTCGGGGGGACCCTCGACTTCCAATCAAGTCGACGCGGCCGATATCGCGCGCGAAAAGGGTGTTAAGCGCATGGGCCCCTACATGGTGCCGCGCTGTATGTCCTCGACAAATTCGGCGAATCTCTCCACGGCGCTCAAGATCAAGGGTCTGAGCTATTCCATTTCTTCTGCCTGTTCTACCAGTGCCCACTGTATCGGCAACGCTGCGGAGTTGATTCAATGGGGTAAACAGGACGTCATGTTGGCGGGCGGCGGCGAGGAACTGCATTGGACGCTCTCCATGCTGTTCGATTCAATGGGCGCGCTATCCAGCAAATACAACGACACGCCCCAAAAAGCTTCCCGGCCCTATGACGCCAATCGGGACGGCTTCGTCATAGCGGGCGGCGGCGGCATTGTGATCTTGGAAGAGCTGGAGCATGCCAAGGCACGCGGGGCAAAGATCTACGGCGAATTGGTCGGTTACGGCGCGACCTCGGACGGCGTTGATATGGTTGCGCCCTCGGGTGAGGGCGCCGTGCGTTGCATGCGTCAGGCCATTTCCACAATCGGCAACGCGCGAGTCGATTACATCAATGCGCATGGCACCTCCACGCCGGCGGGCGACATCACCGAGTTGAATGCGGTTCGGGAGGTGTTCGGCACGGATCAGCCAAAACTGTCTTCCACGAAATCCCTCACGGGGCACGCCCAAGGGGCCGCTGGTGTAACGGAGGCCATTTACTCGCTGCTGATGATGGAAGGCGGCTTCATAGCCCCTTCGATCAACATAGAAACCCCTGATGAAGGAGCGGCCGGAATGCCAATCGTGACGAGCACGGAAGAGAACGCGAAGCTCGATTGCGTGCTGTCGAATTCATTTGGGTTCGGTGGGACCAATGCCTGCCTGGTGTTCAGCCGCTACGACAGCTGATTGACGAGGTCCAGAGTGGGCGTCAAGACCAAGACGCAAAAGAGAAGTGAGGAACATGACTGAAGCGCCTTCCTACCCCAAGGGTCAGTTGATGAGTGGCAAGCGTGGGCTGATCATGGGGGTTGCCAATGATCACTCCATCGCCTGGGGTATCGCGCAGGCCTTGGCGGCGCAGGGAGCGGAGTTGGCCTTTACCTATCAGGGTGAATCCTTTGGGCGCCGCGTTCAGCCGTTGGCCGAGAGTGTTGGGGCGACCATCCTGGAACCTTGTGATGTCGACCGTCAGGAAGACATCGACCGCGTGTTCAAGCGTCTTGAAGAGGCATGGGGCGAGATCGATTTCGTACTTCATGCGGTGGCCTATTCCGATAAGAACGAGTTGAACGGGCTCTACCTCAATACGACGCGCGACAACTTCCGTCACACTATGGCGATCTCCTGCTATTCCTTCACAGCGGTCGCGCGCGCAGCCGCCCCCCTGATGAAGGCCGGTGGCAGTCTCCTGACCCTGACCTATTTGGGCGCGGAAAGGGTAACGCCTAACTACAACGTGATGGGTGTGGCAAAGGCGGCTTTGGAAGCCAGCGTTCGGTATCTCGCGGTCGATCTGGGAGACCAGAACGTACGTGTCAACGCCTTGTCGGCGGGGCCGATGCGCACGCTGGCGGGGTCGGCCATCGGCGCGGCGCGCTTCGTTTACCGCTGGACCGGAAATCAGGCGCCGCTGCACCGTAACCCACAGCTTGCCGAGGTCGGCCGTTCCGGTCTCTATCTGTTGTCGGGTCTATCGGCAGGCGTCACCGGCGAGGTTCATCACGTCGACTGTGGCTACCATGCCGTGGGCATACCCAACCCCAAACGGATGGACAGTCCTTCCAGCAAAGAGTGATACCGGCATTACTCGCTTGATTTTGCGGCTTCGCCGATGGCCGTTACGTGGTCGGTGAAAACGCTGTCCACCTCCATATTCCAGAGCGCACGGGCGCGGTCGGGATCGTTGACCGTATAGGTCAGCACGCGCAGTCCGAGAGCCTTTGCCTCATCGACCAAGGCGGGCGTTGCCGAGCGCTGGTCAAGGTGTAGCGAGAAGGCACCCAAACGATCGGCGGCCCTGCGCCAGTCCGCATCGGGTGTATCCCTGAAGTCGATCAGAACGCCGCGAGGCCACTCGGGCATGACGTCAGCAGCGACCGCCAGGGCTTGCCAATCAAAGCTGGACAGCAAGGGCGGCGTATCATGGCCCCAATGCCCGCGCAGCGTATCGATGGTGCGCCGCGCGGTTTCGGTAGCCCTTCCCGGCGTCGGTTTGATCTCCACGTTGGCCAGCAAGCCGGCCTTGCCCAAGACCGCCAGCGTTTCCTCAAGCGACGGGATCGCAGTAGCCAGCGTGGCGTTTACTTCTTGAAGCTCAGCAAAGTCTGTTTCAGCCATGTCGCGATCAACGCCCGCGATACGGCGGAGGTTGTCATCGTGATGCACAACGGGCACCCCGTCGGCAGTCAGCATGACATCGAACTCAACCCAACTCGCCCCCAACTCTGCGGCTTTGCGGAAAGCCTCCAGGCTGTTTTCCGGTGCGTCGGCGGAAGCCCCCCGGTGGGCGATGAAGGGCGGTAGGGTCAGCATGGGAAACTCCCGTTTAAATCGAATGTGGAATGCAGATGGTAAAACGAATCTTAGAAGTGCGGTTCGACACATCAACAGAAAAAGGGCGCGTCCCGGAACAGGACACGCCCTTTCGTCTTAGCTACTTAGGGGAAGGCCTCAGGAGGCGCTTTCTTCCTTCGGCTCCAGGTCCTCGCCGGTTTCCTGGTTGACGCGCTTCATCGACAACTTGACCTTACCGCGGTCATCGATGCCGATGCACTTCACGTACACTTCCTCGCCTTCCTTGACCACGTCGGTCGTCTGGTTGACGCGCTCCGGCTTCAATTCGGAGATATGCACCAGACCGTCGCGCTGCCCCATGAAGTTCACGAAAGCACCGAAATCGACGGTCTTCACGACCTTGCCACGATAGACCGTGCCGACTTCCGGCTCGGCCACGATGGAACGAATCCAGTCGATGGCCGCCTGGCCCTTGACGCTGTCGACAGCGGCGACCTTAACGGTGCCGTCATCCTCGATGTCGATCTTGGCGCCGGTCACTTCCGTGATCTCACGGATAACCTTACCGCCGGTGCCGATGATGTCGCGGATCTTGTCGCGCGGCACGTTGATCACTGTGATGCGCGGCGCATAGTCGGACACGCCTTCGCGGCTGGACTGCATGGCCTTGGACATTTCACCCAGGATATGCACGCGACCCGCACGGGCCTGCTCCAGAGCAATCTTCATGATCTCCGGTGTGATGGAGGTGATCTTGATATCCATCTGCAAGGCGGTGACGCCATCTTCGGATCCAGCAACCTTGAAGTCCATATCGCCAAGGTGATCTTCGTCACCCAGGATATCGGACAGGACGGCGAACTCCTCGCCTTCCTTGATCAGACCCATGGCGATACCGGCGCAGGGACGCTTGAGCGGTACGCCCGCATCCATCAGAGCCAGGGAGGAACCGCATACGGTTGCCATCGAAGACGATCCGTTCGATTCCGTGATCTCGGAGACCACGCGAAGCGTGTAGGGGAAGTCTTCCTTCGCCGGCAGCAGGGGATGAATGGCGCGCCAAGCAAGCTTTCCATGCCCGATCTCGCGGCGGCCCGGGCCGCGCATGAAACCGGCTTCACCGACCGAGTAGGGCGGGAAGTTGTAGTGCAGCATGAAGTTCTCGCGGTATTCGCCTTCCAGCGCGTCGATGATCTGCTCATCAGAGCCGGTGCCGAGCGTTGAGGCAACCAGTGCCTGCGTCTCGCCGCGGGTAAAGAGTGCGGAACCGTGGGTGCGGGGAAGGATGCCAACTTCCGACACGATAGGGCGGACATCCGAAAGGCCTCGGCCGTCGATGCGCTTCTTCGTCTTCAGCACATTGCCACGAACGATGTCGCTTTCCAGGGACTTGAAGACCCCCGGGAACACGGCCAGCATTTCCTCGCGCTCAGCCAAGGTCTCAAGTGCGGCTGCCTTGACTTCGGCAACCTTGTCCTGACGGGCCTGCTTATCGGGTTCGCTGTAAGCCGCGGCCAATTTCTTGCCGAAAGCGCCTTCCAGCTCCTTGCGCAGAGCCTCGACTTCGGCAGGTTGTTCCGGAACGTCGCGGGGCTCCTTGGCGGCCAGTTCGGCCAACTCAATGATGGCGTTGATCACCGCCTGCATTTCCTGGTGGCCGTAGTTGACGGCGCCCAGCATGATTTCCTCGGAAAGCTCTTTGGCCTCCGATTCCACCATCAGCACACCTTCAGCGGTGCCTGCAACCACGAGATCAAGGTCGCTCTCTGCGATCTCGGCGACGCGGGGGTTGAGGATGTACTCACCATCCTTGTAACCGACGCGGGCGGCCGCGATCGGGCCGAGGAAAGGCAGACCGGAGATGGTTAGCGCAGCACTTGCGCCGATCATGGCGACCACATCGGGGTCGTTCTCCAGGTCGTGGCTAAGCACTGTGCAGATGACTTGGGTCTCGTTCTTGTAACCCTTGGCGAACAATGGGCGGATCGGACGGTCGATCAGACGCGATACCAGGGTATCTTTTTCTGTCGGGCGCCCTTCACGCTTGAAGAAGCCGCCGGGAATCTTGCCCGTGGCGAAATACTTCTCCTGGTAGTTGACCGTCAGCGGGAAGAAATCAATCCCGGCCTTCGGTGTTTTTGCGCCAACGGCGGTGCAGAGCACGACCGTGTCGCCGTAGCGGGCCAAGACTGCCCCGTCTGCCTGACGGGCAATGCGCCCGGTTTCCAGACTGAGGGTGCGTCCGCCCCACTCAATTTCCTTACGGTAGATTTCGAACATCAGTGGTTCATCCTTACTGGTTCCGGCCGGAACAAGAAAACCGGACCCGCGAAAGAAGCGCTGCCAATGCTATTTTCAAGCGGCGCTGCTTGCGTCGGCCCGGTCGTTGAAATCCGCACTCCGGCCGTTGGCGCGAATTCCTGCATCAATGCATGGTTCAGGGTCATAGTCCGGGCAACGTCCCTTGACGCCGCAACGGGTTTGTCCCCGAGGAAAAAAGAAAGGGAGCTGACCGCAGCCGTCCGCTTGCGCAAATTCCCTGCGGGGATTGCACACTTGGTCGACGAAACGATCACGCTCCCGATCATGTTTGCCGCTTAGCGGCGCAGTCCCAGACGCTCGATCAGGCTCGCGTAGCGGCCGTGATCCTTGCGCTTCAGATAGTCCAACAGGCGGCGGCGCTGACCAACCATGATCAGAAGGCCGCGGCGTGAATGGAAATCCTTGTTATGCGACTGCAAGTGTCCGGTCAGGTTCTTGATCCGCTCGCTCAGGATGGCGACCTGGACTTCGGGTGACCCGGTGTCGTTGGCCTGTTGGGCGAACTCGTTGATCAGTTCCTGTTTACGTTCGGCGGTAATAGACATACTTCATCCGTCCTTCGACATCGCTAAAGATTTAAGACACGGACCGGACTTAAAGCGCCCGCTTCATACCGTGCCAAAGCCACCGGTTTGCCTCCTGCCAGGGCACAGACCACCTCGCCTTCGTCCAACTCCAGCGACGCGATCCGCTCCCGATGAAGACGAGAGAGGAGGGATACCGGCTGCCCTCGTCTGAGGCTTAGCGCCTCACCTTCCGATAGGGCCAGAGCCGGGATGTCGTCCAGCGCGGTCTCAATCGGAAGCAGTTGCTCGAAGGCGGCGGGACTATGCCCCATCGCCTCCAGGGAATCCAGGGAAATCGCACGTTCCTCAGTGAAGGAGCCGACAGCCAGGCGGCGCAATTCCGTTACGTGGGCAAAGGTGCCCGCAGCCAGCCCGATGTCGCGCGCGAGCGCTCGCATATAGGTGCCTTTGCCGCAAGCGACCTCGAAAACCGCGTGGTCGGCATCGGGCATGGCGACAAGCGACAGCTCAAAGATCTCCACGCGACGTGCTTTCAGTTCGAAGACCTCGCCTTCGCGCGCCAGATCGTATGCCCGCTCGCCGGCAACCTTGATGGCGGAAAAGCGAGGCGGCGTCTGCTCGATTTCGCCAAGGAACCGGGGCAGTAACGCCTCTATCTCGGCTTTCGTCGGGCGGTTGTCGCTTTCTTGCGTGACACTGCCCTCGGTATCGTCGCTCGTCGTCGCCTGTCCCCAACGCAGCTTGAACCGGTATCGTTTGCCGCATTCCATCGCATAGGGAACGGTTTTGGTCGCCTCTCCGAGGGCGATGGGCAGGATGCCGGTTGCCAGGGGATCCAGCGTGCCGCCATGCCCGGCTTTCTGAGCGTTGAAGAGCCGTTTGATCCGGCTGACTGCTTGGGTCGAGGTGAGAGCGAGGGGCTTGTCCAAAACGAGCCAGCCGTTGACCGGGTCCCCTTTGCGCTTACGCGCCATCATCCCGGTTCTCCTCAGGGTCAGGTGCGTCGTCGCCGGCCTCCCGGTTTGCCAGATCATGCGCGGCCTTTCCGCCTTTCAAGAGGCGGTTGATGCGCGCGGCTTCCTCGAAGGAGCGGTCCGCCTCGAAAGAAAGGCGTGGAACCGTGCGCAGGGTAACCTCGCGGGCCAACAAGCCACGCAGGTATGGCGCTGCTCGCTTCAAGGCCGTAACGACGTCATCCAACTCCTCGCCGCCCAGTGGGGTGACGAAGGCGGTGGCGGCCCGTAGATCGGGGCTGAGGCGCACCTCGCTCACGGTAATAACGCGCCCGACAAGTGCGGGGTCGCGGAAGTCCGCGTTCATGAGAATGCGCGCCAGCGCGTGGCGAATTTCCTCGCCAACACGAAGCTGGCGCTGACTTGGCGGTTTAACTGTCATACCGAATGTCCGGTTTCCTGCCTGGTCTCGCGAGGTTCGGGAGAAAGCGGCGCGCCTTAAAGTTCGCGCTGCTTCTCCTCGATCTCGTAGCACTCGATCACATCGCCGACCTGGATGTCGTTGTAGTTCTCGAAGGCCATGCCGCATTCGTAACCGGATTTGACCTCCTTGACCTCGTCCTTGAAGCGACGCAGCGTCTTCAGGTTGCCATCGTGCACGACCACGTCGTCACGCAGCAGCCTGACCTTGCAGCCACGCTTCACGACACCGTCGGTGATCATGCAGCCTGCAACCTTACCGACCTTGGTAATGTTGAAGACCTCGCGGATTGCTGCATAACCCAGGAACTTCTCTGCCTGTTCCGGATCGAGTAGGCCACTAAGCGCGGCCTTCATCTCGTCCACCACGTTGTAAATGATGGAGTAGTAGCGGATGTCCACGCCATCGCGCCGGGCCGCATCACGGGCCTGGGCATTCGCGCGAACGTTGAAGGCGATGACGATCGCATCGGAAGCGCGTGCCAAGGTGATGTCGGATTCGTTGACACCACCAACACCGGCATGAAGGACCCGCACGCGAGCCTCGTCGGTGCCAACCTTGTTGAGTGCTTGAACGATGGCTTCTTGGGAGCCCTGAACGTCGGATTTGACGACGACCGAGAGTTCCTTGATCTCACCTTCTTTGATCTTCGAGAGCATCTGCTCCAGACTGCCGCGACCCGAACGGGCCATGTCGGATTGGCGTTTTGCCTCCGAGCGGAACTCCGAAATCTCGCGTGCCTTGGTTTCATCCTCGACAACCACGAAGTCGTCGCCCGCATGGGGGGTGCCCTGCAAACCCGTGACCTCGACCGGGATCGACGGACCCGCCTCTTCGACACGCTCGCCACGGTCGTTGATCAGGGCGCGAACGCGACCCCATTCGTTACCCGTGACGAATACGTCGCCCATCCTCAGGGTTCCGCGCTGGACCAGGACGGTCGCAACGGAGCCACGCCCCTGCTCCAACCTTGCCTCGACCACCACGCCCTCAGCGGCGCGCAGTGCGTTGGCTTTCAGTTCGAGAATTTCCGCCTGAAGCTGGATAGCTTCCTCCAGATCGGGCAGCCCTTCGCGGGTTTTGGCCGAAACCGGAATGGCGATGATTTCACCGCCCATTTCCTCGACCACCAGATCATGGCTCAGGAGCTCTTGCTTGACGCGGTCGGGGTTTGCTTCGGGTTTGTCCATCTTGTTGATGGCGACAATGATCGGCACCTGTGCCGCCTTGGCGTGATTAATGGCCTCCACGGTTTGTTCCATGATGCCGTCATCGGCGGCCACCACCAACACCACGATGTCGGTCACGTTGGCGCCGCGTGCGCGCATCTCGGTAAAGGCGGCGTGGCCCGGCGTATCGATAAAGGTGATCGACTGTCCGGACGCAAGGTGTACCTGATAGGCGCCGATATGCTGCGTAATGCCACCGGCTTCCTGGGCCACCACGTCACTGGCGCGCAAGGCGTCCAGGAGCGACGTCTTACCGTGGTCGACGTGGCCCATGACGGTCACGACCGGTGCGCGGGGCTCCAGGTTGGAATCGTCATCTGGGTCGCCGCGCATGCCGATTTCCACGTCGGAGTCGGAAACACGGCGCAGTTTATGGCCGAACTCCTCGACCACCAACTCGGCGGTGTCGGCATCAATGGTCTGGTTGATGGTTACCATCACGCCCAATTTCATGAGCGTTTTGACGACTTCGCCGCCCCGTTCCGCCATACGATTCGCCAGTTCCTGAACGGTGATCGTTTCCGGCACCACGACCTCGCGAATAACCTTGCGGGCGGGCTGTGAAGCCATCTGCTCACGTAAACGCTGCTTCTCGCGCTCGCGCTGACGACGCAAAGAGGCGAGTGAGCGTTGGCGTTCCTGTTCGCCTTCACCTTCCAGGGCGCGGCTGATCGTCAGCTTGCCACGCCGACGGTCGTCGGGCGTCCGCCGTGTTGTCGGTGCTTTGGGAAGAGCGGCTTTGCGCTTGACGCGCCCGCCCATTTCCTCCGCCAGATCGGCAATGCTGTCTTCGCCTTCGGGGCGCTCCTTGTCGCGCCGCCGGCGGGCCGTGGCTTCCTCGTGGGTTTCTCCAGGGAAGACTTCAAGCGCGGCTTCGGCGCCATCGGCCGGCGTGGCGTCCTCGACGGGTTCCGGCTGCGGCTCCTCGCCGCGGGCGCGCGCCTCGGCTTCCTTTTCCTTTCGGCGCGCCTCGGCTTCGGCTTCAAGCTCGGCGCGTGCTTCTTCCTCAGCCAGCCTGCGCGCGTCCTCTTCTGCCTTGCGCTTGGCTTCTTCCTTGGCACGCTCCTTCTCTTCGATGCTGCGGCGCGCGTCCTCTTCTGCCTTGCGCTTGGCCTCTTCCTCGCTCCGCTTCTTTGCTTCCTCGACGACGCGCATGCGCACCTGGCGCTCCTGGCCAGTCAAGTGGGAGTCGTCTTCGGGAATTACAGTCGGAGCCTCGGTTTCCTCGCTTGTGCGGCGGCCGCGCAGTTCGATGCTCGGCTTTGCCGCAGCGGCCCGCGCCTCTGCCGGATTTGGCTGAGCACTGCGCGATCGCTTGACTTCCACCTGGACGGTCTTGCTGCGACCATGACTGAAGCTCTGGCGAACCTGACCGGCGTCCAGAGTTTTCTTCAGTTCGAGCCGCCCACTGCCGCTGAGGCTGAGAGGCTTTTTCGGCGTCTTCTCTTTGCTTTCGCTCATCTCTTCCCGTGTCTTTCCATCAGAGCGTCGGACCCATCGTTGGTCCTGCTCATAAATTCTTCAAATCTCGCGGCTTCCCGCCGCAACTTCGTTGCCAGACCGCCTGGCGCCAGGGCAACGTGCACCGACGTATCCCGGCCAAAGGCTTTACCCAATTCGGCGGCGGTGAAGATCTGAAAGATCCGCAGTCCTTCGCCGATTGCCTTGGCTAGGCCAATCATCCGTTTGCGGCCGCCTTCCGAAGCATCGCTAGCTTCCAACAAGACGGCAACGCGACCACTTCCCAGCCAACTCCGAACCTTCTCCTGACCGGCCACGGCCTCGCCCGCGCGGCGCGCCAGCGCTATGGAGTCCAAACAGCGTTGCCGCATCAGCGCTTCAACCTGATCCGCCAAATCTTCAGGCACACGCACGGTACTCTTTGCCGCTTTGGCAAAAAGTCGCCTGCGTTGCGCATGCGCAATCATATCGCGTTGCGGCGCAATCCACAAACCGCGCCCAGGCAAACGCTCACTCAAGTCCGGCACCAACAGGCCGTCGGGGTCGACGACCAGACGGATCAGCGCTTCCTTGGGCCGACGTTTGCCGCTGGCCAAACATCTCCGAATCGCCTCGGAGCGCGGCGCGCGGCGCGGCTCCGATTCGCGCATCGACTCCCCGACACCCCTTTGTGGGATCTCATCGGTCTTGTCTGCCTGTCGATCATCCTTAGGACTGGCGGTCAGGTTTTGTCCTCCTCGCTGGCATCCTTTTCGGCCACGTCTTCGTCGGCCGCTTCCGCAGGGGCTGCATCCTCGTCATCGAACCAATGAGCCCGTGCCTGCATGATCATGGCGTCAGCCTCTTCCGGTGTCGGAGCCTGATCGCCAAGAATCTCAATCAACTCGTCGCTTGCGAGATCACCGAGGTCATCCAGCGTTTTGACGCCTTCGTCACCGAGCTTTACCAGCATCGACGCCGTCAGACCTTCAAAGGCGGCGAGTTCGTCGCTGACGCCTAGTTCCTTGCGGCGGGACTCGGCCTTGCGGCTCTGTTCTTCCAGATAATTGTTGGCGCGCAGCCTCAGTTCTTCGGAGATATCCTCGTCGAAGCCCTCGATCCCAGCCAGATCGTCGGTAGCGACAAAGGCAACCTCCTCAACCGATGTGAAACCCTCTGCGACCAAGAGGTGCGCAATGACGTCGTCAACGTCCAAGGCTTCCATGAAGAGTTGAGAGCGCTGCCGGAACTCTTCTTGACGGCGTTTGCTTTCCTCCTCCTCAGTCAGGATATCGATATCCCACCCGGTGAGCTGAGCCGCCAGTCGGACGTTCTGCCCGCGCCGGCCGATCGCCAGGGAAAGCTGCTCGTCGGGAACCACAACTTCGATCTGCCCGGCATCTTCGTCAAGCACGACCTTGCTGACCTCGGCCGGTTGAAGTGCGTTCACAACAAAGGTAGCGGGGTCGGGCGACCAGGGAATGATATCGATTTTCTCGCCCTGAAGTTCGCCGACAACGGCCTGGACTCGGCTGCCGCGCATACCCACGCAGGCACCGACAGGGTCGATTGAGGTGTCATTGCTGATGACTGCAATCTTTGCGCGGCTACCGGGGTCGCGGGCCACGGCCTTCACCTCGATAATGCCGTCGTAAATCTCCGGCACTTCCTGGGCAAAAAGCTTGGCCATAAACTCGGGCCGGGCGCGAGACAGGAGAATCTGTGGTCCCCGCTGCTCGGAGCGCACGTCGAAGATATAGGCGCGCAGGCGATCACCGTTGCGGAAGGCTTCGCGCGGGATCGACTCGTCGCGGCGCATAACCGCCTCCGCGCGCCCAAGGTCGACAGTGACGTTGCCGAACTCGGTCCGCTTGACGATACCGTTGACGACTTCGCCGACGCGGTCCTTGTATTCCTCGAACTGGCGTGCCCGTTCAGCCTCCCGGACCTTCTGGACGATAACCTGTTTGGCGGTCTGGGCGGCGATTCGGCCAAGGTCGATGGGGGGCAGATCGTCCGTCAGGAACTCACCGACCTGAACATCGGGATTCCGCACCTTCGCGTCGGCCAGCAGAATCTGTGTGACCTCGTTCTCGATCGTTTCGACGACCTCGCGGAACCGCCGCAGGCGAATCTCGCCGGACTTGCGGTCGATTTCCGCACGCACATCGTGCTCATGCCCGTACTTGGCCCGCCCGGCCTTGGAGATGGCCTGTTCCATGGCCTCCAAGACTTCTTCTCGGTCGATGCTTTTTTCCCGGGCGACCGCCTCGGCCACCTGCAGGAGCTCGGTCTTAAATGCCGTTGCCGTTTCCATCCTCTCGCCTCTTTCTCATGCAAGGGTGCGGTTCAATCCGCATCCTGCGAAAACTGTTCGGCTTCTTTCTGCATGGCCTCGATCAAGGCGTCGGTAAGCAGAAGCTTGGCCTTCCTCAAACCGGCAAAGGGGAGCTTCACCACGCCCTCGGCCGTTTCCACAACAATCTCAGTTCCTTCAACGCCCATGAGTCTGCCGGACACACGCTTGTGTCCATCTATGGACTGTTCCATCTCGATGCGCGCTTCAAACCCGGCGAAACGCGCAAAATCACCAAGCCGCGTCAAAGGGCGGTCCAGTCCCGGGGAGGAAACCTCCAGCGTAAACTCGCTGTCGATCGGATCCTCGACATCCAGAATTGCGCTGGTAGCGCGGCTTACGGCAGCGCAGTCCTCGACATCAATCATGGCGCCGTCCTTACGGTCGACCATGATCTGCAGGGTTGGCGAACCCCGACCGGATAGCAGCACCCGGACGATCTCGTAACCCATATCTTCCAGCGTCGGGGCAATCAGCTTCTCGACAACACGAGCCCGGCCCTCACTCGTCTTGGAGGGCAGGTTGTCTTCCTGTTGATCGCCGCTGCTGCTTTCGGCCACTTAACAATACTCCGTTCCGGTCGCCATCGCTGGTTTCGGGTTCCAGAAATAAAAAAAGCGGGCCGGTGGCCCACCATTTTTCAATAACTCAACGACCTAGATCATCAAGTTCTATGGCATGGAGCGAAAAATAGCGACGCTGCGCAGTTTTCTCAAGTGCTTTCTCGCATTTTGGCGCGCCGGGTAAAACGCAGGTAAACAGGCTGGCGTCCTGCAGCCAGCGCCTTTTCCTCGTAACGGGTCGGCGGCCAATCGTCACTACGCCGACGCCAGTCCGCTGGCTTCTCAACATTCCAATCAAACCAAGGGTGGTTTGTTGCGGCTGCCAGAATCCAGCGACGATAAGAGGGGTCGTCGGTTGCGATCCTTAACTCGGCCCCAGTCTTGAGGAGTTCCGCAAGACGGTCGAGCGTTTGTTTTTGCACGATCCTACGTTTGTTGTGCTTGGCCTTTGGCCAGGGGTCGGGGAACAGGATGAATGCCCGATCAATGGTTTGCTCCGGTAGCCGGTCGAGAAGATCGCGGGCATCGCCTTTATGGATACGCACATTCTTGAGGTTGGCATCCTCCACTAGCTTCAGAAGGTTGCCCACGCCGTTGATGAAGAACTCGGCGCCGATGATGCCGACATTCGGATTTTGTCCGGCTTGCCAGGCCAGGTGCTCACCGCCGCCGAAGCCGATTTCCAACCAAAGTGCCGCGGGGGTGGGGACGAATTGTCCTGTAGGGTCGCCGGCGGCGGCTTCAAGATTCAATTCAAGCTGCGGCAGCAGGGTATCGAGCAGCCGTTGGCGCGCTGCGCGGATAGGCCTACCCTTGCGGCGTCCATGCAGGGACCGCCGAGGCCTTTGGGTTTTCTCTCCGTCAGGGGGGGCGGCGCACATGGTCTCAGGCGTTAAAAGCCTGCTTCAATGCCTCCACGAGGTCAGTGCGCTCCCAGGAGAATCCGCCATCGACGTCGGGTGACCGTCCAAAATGGCCATAGGCGGCGGTACGCGCATAGATCGGACGGTTTAGCCCGAGATGCTCGCGGATACCGCGCGGCCTTAGATCGACGAGCTCCCGCAATGTCTTCGCGAGCTTGTCCTCATTCACTTCATTCGTGCCGTGGGTTTCAACGAAAAGGCTCAAGGGTTCGGCAACGCCGATTGCGTAGGAGAGCTGGATCAGGCAGCGCTGAGAAAGCCCGGCCGCCACCACGTTCTTAGCCAGATAGCGAGCCGCATAGGCTGCCGAACGGTCCACCTTGGTCGGATCTTTCCCGGAGAAGGCGCCGCCGCCGTGCGGTGCGGCTCCACCATAGGTGTCGACAATGATCTTGCGTCCGGTCAGGCCGGCATCACCATCGGGACCACCGATAACGAAACGACCGGTCGGATTGACGTAGAAGTCTTCCTCGGCGCACATCCAGCCGTTGGGCAGTACGTTCATGACATGAGGGCGAACGATCTCGCGCACTTCTTCCTGTGTCAGGCTTTCGCCGTGCTGGGTGGAAACCACAACCTTGGTAGCGCGCACCGGCTTGCCGTCGTGGTATTCCAGCGTGACCTGGCTCTTGGCGTCCGGGCCCAGATGCGGTTCTGCGCCGGAATGCCGGGCTTCGGCGAGCGATTTCAGTATATTGTGGGAAAAGTGAATGGGGGCGGGCATCAGCGCTTCGGTTTCATCGCAGGCATAGCCAAACATGATCCCCTGATCGCCGGCGCCTTCGTCCTTGTTGCCTTTGGCATCGACGCCTATCGCGATGTCCCTGGACTGCTCGTGGATGTGGTTTTCCACCGACGCGTTCATCCAGTGGAATCCATCCTGTTCGTAGCCGATTTCCTTGACCGCCTTGCGCGCCACATCCTCAATCAGGTCGCGGGTGACGCTGGCAGGACCGCGTACCTCGCCTGCCAGAACGATACGGTTTGTCGTGCAGAGCGTTTCCACGGCGACACGCGCTTCTGGCTCGTGGCCAATGTATGTGTCCACGATGGCGTCGGAGATTCGATCAGAAACCTTATCGGGATGGCCTTCGGAAACTGATTCGCTCGTGAACTGATAGATACCCTTGCGCACGGTTATTCCCCCGATTGCGATTTGCCGATTTCCTGAAGCGGGTTCTGCCTGGATTGCGGAGCCACGCGTGCGCGCACGCAAACAAAGGCGTGCGCGAAAAACGCCGCATCCTGTGGTTTGACGAGCGGGGCGTCAAGTCCTCTTAGAATCCTCGCCGGTATTTGCATCGGATGCCGCGCTGTTGAGCTTAGCGATCGCCCTTGCGAGGTCGATTAGACCGCGGCGCAGTTCTGTGGATGGAATTTGCCGGAAAGCGCCTAGAAGTTCGGCAAGTTCCTTCGATTCCGTTCGGTCGGCTTCATAGCTCACCGGCTCATCATGCCAAGCGTGGTGGCTTGTGCCTGACTGCGCTCTGACTTGCCCCGGCATATCCTCGAAGAAGAAGTTGAGCTCGACGTTCAAAGCCAGACAAATGTCGTAAAGTCGGCTCGCGCTGATCCGGTTGATACCTCTTTCATATTTCTGAACTTGCTGGAAACTGACGCCTAGGATTTCCGCAAGCCGTTCCTGGCTGAAACCGCGCTCTACCCGTCGCATAAAGAGACGGTTTCCGACATGCCGGTCGATAGGATTACCGGCAACGCGTGATCCTTTGCGGCGGGTTCCGGCCACCGCCTCATTCTGCGGGACTTCAGCGAAAAGCACGTCTTCTGGAACGGCCAATAGGTTGGCCAGTGCCTTTTGGAGTGTTGCGTCCGGTAGATACAGACCGTTTTCGATTCGCCGGAGTTCTCGAAGAGAAATCTGCAAAGCGTTGGCAGCTTCTTTTTGAGTAAGACCAATCTTGCGGCGGCTTTGCCATAAGGTATCGGCCGTCGCCGCGTAAGGACCCATTGCGGATCCACGCATCTTTCGTGATGTCATATCCCTATTTCGCCCCCAAGGTGCTTCTTCTAGCGGTACCGCTCGTTTGGTCTTGGCGGCACCTAGGCGGAGCATATCATGATATGCACGCAAGGGAAGTCTTGTGGGCATTGGACACCAGTGTGGCCTGCCAAAAGAAAGAGGCGCCGGTTACCGGCGCCTCTTAATACCTAAGGGTCAAAAAGAATCGAAAGCCGTTACTCGGCATCCTCCGCCTTGGCCAGCGCCTTTGTCATCTCGAACAAGCGCCTGCGAACCTGCTGATCGGTAATACGGTAGTATGCCCGCACCAGCTCAAGCGTTTCCCGCCGGGCCATCGGATCCTTTTCATAGGGATGCGGCTCATCGGGGTTGTCGCTGGTTAGTAGCTGGCTCGGCGACTTCCGCGCCGTGTCTTCCGGCATATCGTCGAAGAAAAACCCGATGGGTACGTCCAGAATGCGCGCGATATCAAAGAGCCGGCTGGATCCGATGCGATTTGCGCCTCGCTCATATTTTTGTACCTGCTGGAATGTGAGGCCGATTGCCTCACCCAGTTTCTCCTGGCTCATTCCCAATAGAGTGCGGCGCAGTCTTACCCGCGCACCTACATGCATATCGATTGGATTTGGGCCGCCCGGTCCAATGGCTTTCCCCGGTTTACGTCCTCGCGGCATTAGGTCGCCTCCTGATTGTCGGTTGTTCTACAGTCCAATATTCACTCAATTGATGGGAAAATCCATACACAATCTATGATTGGGTAGGACTAACTTTGTACTCCTTCACAGGATCCGTCGGAGCAACAATACAAGCAAGTAGAAAAACCCCAATAAAAACATGGATGTATAGTGATTAATCTTTGAAAACAACGTGGGGTGCTGCAAGGGACGGGCGAGACCCACATCCAAGACGCCGCTGCGTCCAAGCGGCAGTTTTCCCAAAAAACGACCATAGGAGTCGATGGAGGCGGAGATTCCTCCGTTGGCGGCCCGCACCACGGGAAGGCCCTCTTCGACCGCCCGCAGGCGGGCCGCGGCAAGGTGTTGATAGGGGCCGGACGAGAGTCCGAACCAGTTATCGTTTGTGAGGTTCAAAAGCCATTGCGGCCGGGCTGCACTTGCTTTTGGCGTGACGGCGCCGGGAAAAATGATCTCGTAACAAATCAAGGCTGAGTAAGGTGGCAGCCCGGGGATTTCCATAAGACTTACCCCGGGGCCTGCATTGAAATCCGCCCGACCGGCGGTCAACTTCGTTGCTCCGAGGATGCTCCGGAACGGAACATACTCGCCAAAGGGGACGAGGTGAGCCTTGTCGTAGGCGCTGACCTGCCGCCCGTTGCCGTCGAATGCAAATAGACTGTTCCAAAATCTGATGCTGCCGTCATCGGCGTCTTCACCACGCGGTGCGCCGGTAATGACCGCACCGCCCGGCGGCGCCAGATCGGACAGGGCTTGCTGCAACCCTTCCGCGCGATCTAGCAGGAACGGCACCGCTGTTTCCGACCATATTATGTGCGTGACCGTGTCGTACCCTGGACCTCGGCTCATCCTCAACTGTTGCCGCACATGCTCGGCCCGCAAGGCCTGATCCCACTTGCTTTCCTGCGGAATATCCGGTTGCACCAGACGCAAGCGGACCGAAGGCACCAGGTCGTCCTCGGTGTCAGGTGCGCCCGTAATTCTGATGCCGGCATAAAGACCGGACGTCATTAGGAAAAGGATCGCCAGCACAGCGGGGGCAAAGCGCTGCCGTGGGGAGGCCCGGTCACCAATCGCCGCAGGCGCGCTGGCAGCAAACACGGTAAACAGCGACAAGCCCCAAACGCCGATTAGTGCTGCCGGTTGCAGCGTCGTAGCCGAAAAGGCCCAGACGCTACCTATTAGGTTCCATGGAAAGCCGGTCAGCAGCCACGCGCGAAGCAGTTCCGCAACAAGCCAAGCAATAGCCAACACGGCGATTCTTTGTGGACCGCCCCAGAAATACCGCCTGGAAATCCAAAGGGTGAGAGCGACGAACAGGCCAAGACCCAAGGAAAGGCCCAAGACGGCGAAGGGGCCGACCACCCCGAAGCGATCCGCCTCGACGAAGAATGCGATCGTGACCCAGTAGAGGCCCGCCAGGAAGAATCCGAGAGCAAAAGCCCAAGCGCGCAAGAATGCGGCCCAGCCGCGTCCGGCACCATCCAGCAGCCACGTAAGCCCGGTAAAGGCGGGCAATAGCAATGGCACGGCGTACAGCGGGGGCAGCGCACCGACAGCCAACAGGCCCAGCAGGAACGAGAGGCAAAGGGCCCGCCATCGCCCCAGACCGGCCGTTCTTGCCGACAGTGCTTGAAAAAAGCCGACCGGGGCCGAAGAAGATACGGCCTTACCTTGCATCGCCGTCATTTGTCGTGGGTTTGGGCAGAATGTTGTGTACGCGCAGCCGCTTGATACGCCGGGGGTCGGCTTCCAGAACCTCGAAACTGATTCCTGACGGGTGGGAAACCAATTCGCCGCGCGCCGGAACATGTCCCGCCAGGGAAACGACCAGCCCTCCCAGTGTATCGATATCTTCCTCCCGCTCTTCCTCGGTCAGGATCGGGCCAGTCTGGCTTTCAAACTCTTCGATATCCATGCGTGCGTCGACCACCAGATTGCCGTCGGGTCGTCGGATCAGACGCGGTGCGCTTGCAACGTCGTGCTCGTCTTCGATCTCACCGACGATTTCCTCGACCAGATCCTCGATCGTCACTAAGCCGTCGATACCGCCATACTCGTCCACGACCATTGCCATGTGAACACGGCTGAGTCGCATATCCAGCAATAGATCTAAAACCCGCATAGAGGGCGCGATGATTAGCACCTCCCGGGCAATTCCGGTCAGGCGCTTGCGTTTACTCTGGTTGGCCAGGACATCCTTTATGTGTACGAAGCCGATGACCTCGTCCAAGGTCTCCCGATAAACAGGTAAGCGAGAGTGGCCCTTTTCAGCCATCAGCTTCAACAGTGAGTCGAGGCTGGTGCCGGCCTCGACCGCCACGATATCCGCCCGCGGAACCATAACATCGTAGGCCGTCAGGTGCCGAAGCTTCAGCGTGTTCAGCAGCATGACTCTTTCGTGGTCGCTTATGGGGGTGTCGTCTTCGCCACTGCTATGCAGTTCGCTTTCCTCGAGTATCGTTTCGATGGATTCGCGCAGTGTCGAATCACCGTTGCGTAGCCCCAGGAATCCGCGAATTTTTGCGCGCAGGCGCTGCCAAGTCGTGAGACCGTTCGAGTTGCCGTTCTGTTGACCGGAGCTGGGACCGCAGTCTGCGCTGCGCGGACTACAGTCGCGAAACCGCTTAAACGAATCCGGATCGCTGCCGTCAGTCATCACATCACATTCCTTGCCGCCAGGGCCGCAGGCTCAGACTCGTCCAGGTAGGGGTCGGACACGCCCAGTCGCGCCAGTATGCGGCGCTCCAAGCTTTCCATTGCCGTCGCTTCTTCGGGTGCTTCGTGATCGTGACCCAGAAGATGCAAGGTTCCGTGCACCACGAGATGCAGGAAATGGTCGCGCAACGCCTTACCATCGGCGGCGGCTTCGCGCTGCAATGTATCCAGCGAAAGGACGATGTCGCCAAGCAGCAGCGGCCCTGCGCCCAGTGGCATACTCGGTGGTGCATCCTGGGCGTGGAGGTCGAATTGCGGAAAGGACAGCACGTTCGTGGGTTGGTCCTTGCCTCGGTAACGGGCGTTGAGATCCTGCAGGAAGGGGTCATCTGCCAAACAGATGCAAATTTCCGCAGCGACCTGCTGGCTGTCCGATATCCGTTGCTCGGTCCGGAGCGTCTCCGTCACCGCCTGTTTGGCGTCCTCTTCGACAGAACCAATCTTTGCCTGCCAGTCACCGCTATGGAACACGATGTCCAGTTCCAGGAGCACGGGGCTGTCGATACTACTATCAGGGTCGTCGTTCATTACCGTTTCAAAAGACCGCTTCTTCAGGGCTTTAGTTCCCTATCGAAGAGATCGCCTTCATTTTGTGGGTCACCCGCGTCTCGGGCTTGATAGGCCTGTACGATGCGGGTCACCAGATTGTGGCGCACGACGTCTTGATCCGTGAACTGAACGAAGGACACGCCTTTTAGCCCAGCCAGCAAACCCGCGGCGTCGCGTAACCCCGATGGCGTGCCGCTTGGCAGGTCGATCTGGGTCATGTCGCCCGTGACCGCCATACGGCTATGTTCACCCATTCGGGTCAAGAACATCTTCATCTGCACCGGTGTCGTATTCTGCGCTTCATCAAGGATGACGAAGGCATTCGACAAAGTGCGCCCCCGCATAAATGCGAGCGGCGCGATTTCAATTTCGTGTGCGGCCATTCGTCTTTCAACCTGTTCGGCGGGCAGCAGGTCGAAAAGCGCGTCGTAAAGCGGCCGCAAGTAAGGGTCGACCTTCTCCTTTAAGTCGCCTGGAAGGAAGCCGAGACGCTCTCCTGCCTCGACGGCCGGTCGGGAAAGAATGATGCGATCCACCGACCCCTGAAGCAGACAATCAACCGCCATGGCAACGGCAAGGTAGGTCTTGCCTGTGCCCGCAGGCCCTATGGCGAACACGAGCTCATGCCGGCGGAGTGCTTCCAGATAGGTGCGTTGACCGGGTGAGCGTGCGGTGATGGTGCGCTTGCGGGTGCGGATGACGGCCTCGTCGCTTTCCGCTGTCGGGACGGCGGCGATTCCGATGTCGTTTGAAGGATCGCCTCCCGGTGCCGCGGATAATCTTGCCGCCGCATCCACTTCGGCGGGTGACACCTCCAGCCCGCGTTGTAGGCGCTCCCAAAGAGCACGCAATGCCCGCCCGGCCCGCTCGACCGCTTCACTCTCGCCGGATACGGCGATGCGATTTCCCCGACTGACCAGGGTCACGCCCAGATGTTCTTCCAAGCGTGCCAGATTCTCGTCGTGGCGCCCGAATAGCATCGGGACGAGCTGATTGTCGTCGAATTGGAGGAGGAGCGGCCGTTCTGCGTCGACCGAAGCGCGTCTGCCGGAAAGACTCACGCTGTTCGTATCTCCCTGGATGGCGCGGCCATATCATGGTCGCTGGTGAAGATATCCGTCTGAACCCGTCCCGAGAGCGAATTGGCGTGTGCCCCTTCGATCTCAACCTGGACAATTTTCCCCAACAGGCGATCGGGCGCCTGAACATGGACCGATTGCATATGTGGGCTGCGCCCAACCAATTGGCCTGGAAATTTTCCCTTCCGCTCAAGCAGAAGCGGTACTACGCGGCCTACGCTGCCCTGATTGAACGCCAGCTGTTGGGCGTTCAGCAACTGTTGCAACATGGCTAGGCGTTCCGCTTTCACAGTTTCATCCACCTGGTCCTCGACAGCCGCCGCCGGCGTGCCCGGGCGCGGGCTGTACTTGAACGAATAAGCCTGAGCGTATCCGACTTCCGTGACAAGTTTGAGCGTGTCGGCGAAATCCTGGTCTCGTTCGCCGGGGAAGCCAACGATGAAATCCGATGAAAGGGCGATATCCGGCCGAGCGCCGCGCAGACGGTCTATGATCCGTAAATAGTCCTCGGCAGTATGACGCCGGTTCATGGCGTCTAAAATGCGATCCGACCCAGACTGGACAGGCAGGTGAAGGAACGGCATCAGCGCATCAAGGTCGCGGTGGGCCTCAATCAGTTCATCGTCCATGTCGCGAGGATGCGAGGTGGTATAGCGCAGACGGGCCAATCCGTCGATCTCGGCCAGGGCGCGCAGCAAACGGCCGAGTCCCCATGTCTTGCCGTCCGGCCCCTCACCATGGAATGCGTTCACATTCTGCCCCAGGAGCGTGATCTCCGCCGCACCGGTCGCCACCATTTTCTTCGCTTCGTCCAAAAGGCTGCTTACCGGTCGGGAAAACTCGGCCCCGCGGGTGTAGGGTACGACGCAAAAGGTGCAAAACTTATCGCAACCTTCCTGAATGGTCAGGAAGGCCGCAGCACCCTGGCTCGCAGCCTCTTCGGGCAACGCATCGAACTTACTTTCGGCCGGGAAATCAGTGTCCACCAAGCCGCTCGCACCGGATACGCGCCCCAACACACGGGTCACCATCTCCGGCAAGCGGTGATACGTTTGCGGCCCGAACACCAGATCGACCTGTGGCGCGCGGCGAAGCATCTCCTCGCCTTCAGCTTGAGCGACGCACCCGGCGACGCCCAGCAACAGGCGTCCGCCCTCTTGTGTTCGTTTTTCCTGTAACTGCCTCAAGCGCCCCAATTCCGAATACACCTTTTCGGCGGCCTTCTCTCGAATATGGCAGGTGTTGAGGATGATCATGTCGGCATCATCGGCTTGTTCCGTAGGCCGGTAGCCGAGTGGCGCCAATACATCCGCCATGCGCACGGAATCGTACACGTTCATTTGGCAGCCGTAGGTCTTGATGAAAAGTTTTTTGGTCACGTTTGCCTCTTTACCTCCAGGCTTCGGCTCTGGCGAAGCTCCAGGGGTGCTTTATTGGCAGTCGAGGCGCTGCGGATCAAGGCTGGTCCCGATTCCTTTTCAAGTGACTCTGTTGACAAGATTAGCACTCCACGGGTCCCGGCGCCACTTTACTGATGCATTTCAATCAGGTGCCCTCGGTCACCGGCGTTTCGCCGCCGCCCGCGGGCGCTGCCGCCAAATCCTGGTGATGTTGCGGGCGCCCGGCGAGTGCGCTGGCAACGCCTTCGCTTACCTTCCGATAACAATGATCCGCAAGGGCCTTGCGTGTGCCATAGGCTTCTAGCGTGACCGGCGGGTGGAACTGTACGACGACGGTCACTCGGCCAAGGCCCAGTGCCTGCCACAGGTGACTGCCGAGCTCCATGTCGCCATACCATGCGTAAAAGGGGCGAAGCGCCCGCCCCATAGGCATACCGTCCAGATGCGTGTAGGCGATCGATACGGGCTGCACCGTCAAAGGCTCGCCGCGCGGTTTCAACGTGGCGACGGCGAAAAGTGCGGACTTGAAGGGGAGAACGCCGTTGCCGTCGCTACTGGTGCCTTCAGGAAACAGAATCAGATTGTCGCCGCTTTCCAGCCGACCGCCGATGGAGTCCCGATGGTTGGCGGCTTGACCTCGCTTGCGCTCGACAAAAACCGAACGCTGTAGTTTTGCGAGCCAGCCGAAGAAGGGCCAGCGGGCGACTTCCGCCTTGGCCACGAAGGAGGCCTTGACCAATGATCCAAGTATGTTGATGTCGAAATAGGATATGTGGTTGCAAACGAAGAGCGTCGGCTGGCTCCGAGAGATGCGGCCTCTGCGTTGTATGCGTATTCCGATCAGACGGCAGACCCGCTTGTGGTACCAAAAAGGAAGGTTGCGCTGCAGCGGAAGGTTGAAGGTCACGGCGATGAGTTGCACGGCCATCAATGGCAAGGTTAGGCCGGCGAAGACCAAGAGCCGGAAAAAAGATAGCGTGGGCGAGAAAAGGGTGCGTTCCATGAGGGTTCAGGCTTTGCCGGTCTCTTCTCGTGGCGAGTAGTGCTTCAAGTAGCGTTCTGTTACTAAATCGGTTTTCACGATAATGCAGACGTCAGTGGTATTGAATTCATGGTCGACCACGGCTCCATCACCGACAAATGCGCCGAGACGGAGATACCCTTTGATCAGGGGCGGCAGGGAAACCAGCGCCCGGCGCCGGTCCAGATCGCCTATGGCTAAACGGTTCATGTCGACAAAACGGTCCTTCACGGCGCGTGTTCGCAGGGCCGGCGGCGCAAGATGATGGTGATAGAGATAGGATAGCTGCTGGGTCATCTCATCAGGGTTGGTGCCATGCAGGCTGGCACAGCCGAACATAACCTCGATATCGTAGTAATGGACATATTCGGCGATTCCTCGCCACAACATCTGCATGATTGGTCCCGTACGATACTCCTTGGCGACGCAAGAACGTCCAAGCTCCAAGACCTCGCCCGGATACTTGAGGAGCGGCGCGATATCGTACTCGCCGCTGGTGTAAAAGCTGCCGGCCCGCGCCGCGCCCGCCCGCCGCATCAACCGGTAGGTGCCGACGACGGCCTCCGCGCCCTTGCCTAGTCCCGCGTCCATGACAAGCACGTGGTCGCAAAAGGGGTCAAATCGGTCAAATTCGCGGCCTGTCCGCCGCATTTCTTCCGTCGGTTTTGCATGCATTTCGTCGCAAAACACACGATAGCGTAGCGCCTGGGCGGCCTCGACCTCCTCTTGCGTCTCAGCAAGACGGATAGACAGGTCTCCAGTCCTGACGTCGATGGGTTTTGTTCCTTTGCTTTCCACAGCAACCATCTATCTGTCCTTTTGCGAAGCTTCCGCTTCCCGTTCCGGTACCCCGCGCCTACGGCTTGCCCGCCTTGCGGCAAGCGCTCGCGACTGTGGGTGAATGTCTGTTTCCGGCACGCCAACGTCCGTCACTTCGGATCCTTCAGCTTAACACCCAGAAGTTCCAACCGATGACCGATCAGCCTGTATCCCAGAGACCGGGCGACGGCTTCCTGCAATTTCTCAATCTCTTCGTTGGTGAATTCTATGACTTCACCGCTATTCATATCGATCAAATGATCATGGTGCTCTTCCGGCCGCTCTTCATAACGCGCCCGACCGTCGCCAAAATCGTGGCGGTCGAGAATGTTGGCTTCCTCGAATAGCTTCACGGTCCGATAGACCGTAGCGATAGAGATCTTCGGATCGATCTTGATGGCGCGTTGATAAAGAAGCTCGACGTCCGGATGGTCGTCCGATTCCGACAGCGCACGCGCGATGATGCGCCGCTGCTCGGTCATCTTGAGTCCCTTTTTTGCGCAAAGACGTTCTAGCCGCGAAGGCATGCGCTGTGACGACTCCCTGATTGCCTACTTTTTTCCCGGGCCACTATAACCGATAGGGCGCGGCGAGCCTACTGCCGATCAACGGCGCAGTAGGTCTTCGGCCCGTCAGATCACGTCCATAGTGATCAACGCAAGCCGAAGGAGCCAGCGACCGCATACCTATAAGCAGCGCTTTGCTTATGACCTCAGGGTCAACCGCGGCGATTGCGTGTTCCCAAACCGATCTGCTTGGCCAGCTTACTGCGCTGCTTGGCGTAGTTGGGGGCAACCATCGGATAATCCGCCGGCAAACCCCATTTTTCCCGGTACTCTTCGGGTGACATGTTGTAAGCCGTTTTCAGATGGCGCTTAAGCATTTTCAGCTTCTTCCCATCTTCCAAGCAAACGATGTAATCCGGCGTAATCGAGCGCTTGACAGGTACCGCAGGTGCCGGCCTTTCCTCTTGCGCCGGCGCAACGCCGCCGAGAACTGAAAGAGTCTGATAAACTTCCCTGATAACTTGGGGCAGATCCGATAGCGCCACCGAATTATTCGATACGTGGGCCGCTACGATGTTGCTGGTCAGGGCCAGAATATCAGTGTTTTTTGCGTTGTCGTTCATTTTGAATGCAGTCCCCAGTTTTATAGAATTGCCTGCATATATAGAGACGTACTGTTAATACGCAAGACCATTTTGTTTAAATATTATTTGATAATTGGGAGTAGTTAGAGGAGAGGCGCTTTTTTCTGTAGTTTTTGTAATAAACTACAAGCTGTATTTCTATAAACGTTCCTCTTCGATATGAAGTCGTAATAGCAAAGCGTCTTCGTTTGAGTTTTCTGTTCGGTAGTAACGCGGACGCGTTCCAACGGGAACAAATCCGATCTTCCTGTATAGTCCTATCGCCGCGTCATTGCTTGCCGCAACTTCAAGCACGACCGTATTGAATTTTCGTTGTTGAGCATCTTCGAGCAAGGCCGCGAGGAGCCTTGAGCCGTGTCCTAACCGGCGGCTGCCAGCCGTAACCCCGAAGGTTAGAATCTCAACTTCGTTCAGCGTTTGCCGCGCTAGCAAGAACGCGCAGGGTTGGGTTTGGTTGTCGAGTAGGAGCCATCCGAAGGTGCCGGGGTGAGAAATCAAGCTGACACAGTCGGCCACGCTCCAGGGTGATTGCGGAAAGACAGCCTGTTGCAGGTCGGAAAGGATGGCTGCGTGAAGGCCGTCAAGGCGCTGCAACCCGGCTTGTGCTCTTGCAGCGGTCATTTTTCCGTTTTCCGGGGGTCTTTCGACGGCAGCGTCACATCCGGGGAACGCAGATAAAGCGGCGCTGGTTGTGTCTTGCCATTGTTTGTCGAATACCGGGTTGCTGCCAACCGCGCCAGGATCACGGCCTGGCAGTAGGACGGCGCAGCTGACCTTCGGATGTCGAAGGGATGGCGGTCGAGCGCGGGCTCTGCTTGGTCGCAGCCACTACCTGTGATCAATAGAGGCATGGCTGGAAGCTGTGCGACCAACGTTTCCGAGGACGCCGAGAAGGGATTGCCCATCGGTATCAGGTTTTCGTCGAAAAGCTGCGCGAAGAAATCCCGGCGTTTGGCATCTATCAAAATCAGAAGCGCCCGGTCGCGCCGTTCGGCTGGCGTGGTGGCGGCAGCCAACACCTCAAGGCTGGATGCGCCGATCTGCGGCAGGCCAAGCGCAAGGCCGTAGCCGCGCGCCGTAGCAAGGCCGATGCGTACGCCGGTAAAGGCTCCTGGGCCGGTCGTGACCGCCAGAGCGTCAAGCTGGTCATGCGAAAGCTTTGCCGTTTCCAACACGGTCTCGATCATGGGCACGAGGCGTTCGGCTTGCCCGCGTTCCATAAGCTGCTGCTCTGCCGCCAGAATCCGGTCGCCCTCCAGGACCGCCGCGGCACAGGAGTTGCCGGAAGTGTCAAAGGCTAGAATGCGGAGGTTGTCGGCCATGGATGATCCATCGAAGGGCGGGAGAGAACGCTAAGCAGAGGCGTCAAAGAACATTGCAAGCCTCGTCGAACTCCAGGCGTGGGCCTCTCGGATGCAGCTTGTCTTTGTCACCATAACCGAGGTTGCAAATGAAGTTCGACTTGAAGGGGCGATTGGGAAAGAATTCTGCATCCAATGTCTTGTTGTTGAAGCCCGACATGGGGCCGCAATCCAGCCCCAAAGCGCGTGCTGCCAAGATGAAATACCCGCCTTGGAGCGAGCTGTTTCGAAACGCAGTATCGCGAATAAGATCGTCCTTGCCGAGAAAGCTGGAGCGGAGGTCGCGATGTGGAAACAGTCGGGGGAACTGGTCATAGAATGCCATGTCCTGTGCCAGAATCGCGGTGGCCGGAGCCGCCATCGTTTTATCCACGTTGCCCGCTGAAAGGTGTGGCCGCAACCGCTCCTTGGCCTCCACACTCTTTATGTAGACGATTCGAAGCGGGCTGCAATTTGCGCTTGTGGGTCCCCAACGGAGCAAATCATAGATATCTCGAAGCGTCCCATCGCTGACCGGCTTGTCGAGCCAAGCCGTGTAGGTCCGCGCATTACGGAACAACAGGTCGAGCCCCGTATCGGTAAGTGTTTCAGCCATGTGGAGGCTCCCTCTTGGTTAATGAACATCGGATCGCAAGCCAAACTGCGAGCCGATGTTAACACGCCGGGATTCGATCAGGCTGTTTGATCCGGTGCCGGGGAGGGGGCGCTCAGGGAACGGCGCGAACTTCGACCACCTCTGGGATGTAGTGACGAAGCATATTCTCAATTCCCATCTTCAGCGTGGCTGTAGAACTGGGGCAACCCTGGCAAGCGCCTTGCATGGTCAAAGAAACGACCCCGTTTTCGAAGCTGCGGAAGATGATATCGCCGCCATCCTGTGCAACAGCCGGTCGGACCCGTGTGTTCAGCAGTTCCTTGATCTGTCCGACCACTTCATCATCTTCGCCCGCGTCGCTGTCAGCCGCGTCGGCATCTGCGGCGGTCTCTAGGATTACTGGGCGTCCCGCGGTGAAGTGCTCCATGACGATGCCCAGGATAGCGGGCTTTAGCAGGTACCACTCCCGATCATCGGCTTTGGTGATAGAAATGAAATCCGCGCCCAGGAAAACACCCTCGACACCCTCGACTTGAAACAAGCGCTGGGCCAGGGGTGACCGTTCGGCCGCAGCCAAGTCGCGAAAATCAACGGTACCTTCCACCATGACCGCGCGCCCGGGCAGGAACTTCAGCGTTGCTGGGTTAGGGGTCTGTTCGGTCTGGATGAACATCGTCTCGGAAACTCCTAGAAATCAACTGGCCGCGCAAAACCGCGTCAAGCGTCACTGCTTGGCTGGAATGCCTAAAATGGGATGAAACGTCCTCAACTTCAACACTTCTGAGTTTGGGGTCTTTTGTCGTGCTCGGCGGCTGTTACAGCGGGCTAGGTAATAGACGCCAATTCCTCCTCGGTCAGATTGTCCGGAACCAGCGTCAAGGGAACCCGGAGGCGGCTGAGGAACTTGCCGGTAAGGGCGCTGACCAGTGGCCCTGGGCCGCTGCCGCTCGTGCTGGCCGCCAAAACCAAAATCGAGATGCTGGGATCCTCGTCTAGCAAGGCCAGCAGTTCATCGCGGCGGTTGCCGTCGCGCAAGTACAGGATCGGCATTTGGTTGGTGAGTTTCTGTACCTCTCCCGCCCAGCGCTGCAAGCGCTTTTCCGCCTCCTGCCGAGCTTCATCGCGCATCAGGTTGCCGACCGACATCCAGTGCTGGAATTCGCCGGGTTCGATCACCTGTAGCAGGGCTACCCGGCCACCCGTGCGCCGTGCCCGAAGGCAAGCGTAATATAGGGCTAAATTCATCTCGGCGGATTCGTCGACCACCGCGAGGAAGATGCGCGGTTGATCCGTTGCTGGCGGAAGCGGCGGCAGCGCTGGATCGCGTTCCGTTTCGCTCATGACTTGGTCCTCTTGTTAGGGCCTCCCCAAAGGCCGGGCAATTTGTAGCTCTTGTTTGTTGCGCCCAACTAGTTGCGTCGGAAGATAACCTGGGCAAGCCATCCGGCAAAGAGTGCAATCAAAATAGCGCCCAGGCCGTAAAATAACGAATGCTGCTTGGCCAGAAAATAGATGTCGGCCTCCATACCGACCCGGCTGACGATCAAGGGAGTCGAAAGGGCGCTGATCATCTCGCCATCGCGTAGCAGGTAAATCTGAATCAGGTAGCTTCCGGTCGGGACGGTCGATGGAAAACTGACGTTGGTTCTGAATAGCTTGCCGCCGACGAAGCGCACCTTGCCCACTGTCTTGGGGTAAAGTTTCTCGTTCTGCATGGCCTCGATCAAGGCGGTTTTCCATTGGGCGGCGATGTTGGGCGACGCCTTGGCGGTTGGGAGATCGCGTATCAGTGCGTTCAGGTTTAGTTGGTGGCGCACCTGCAACCTAGGCGGCGCGATTTCCTCAATCGGTGCCGAGGAAGCAATGTGAAGAAAGCTGGGCACGCCCTCAAAGGTCTGCCGCGCAGTGTTTGCCCATACACCCAACACTCTGGATTTCCGATAGACCGCCACGTTGTTTGGGGGGCCCTTGATCACAACGATTATATCTCCCTCTTCCTCGACCGCGCCGAATAGCAGGGTATCGCTACCGCTGAAATCCGTGGTGATGGCGACCAGGTGGCTGGAGAGGTCGACAATCAACGGTGCCGTCGAGCGCGAAGCGGAGGGGCCGATCATCAACAAGGCCAGCATCGCTGTGATTGTCAGGAAATGTTGTCTCCTCACGACAGCACCTCGAGCACATAGATCGAAGAAGGCCTTGCAAAGAGATCAACGAAGAGCTTGCTGCACACCAAAAGCACCATTCCGGCAAGCAGAATGCGCAGCGTATCAGCGGGTATGCGCGATACCAGACGACTGCCGAACTGGGCGCCGATCACGCTTCCGGTCAATAGCAGTAATGCCATTACAATGTCGACGGTCTGGTTCTGTGTGGCCTGAAGCAAGGTCACGTTGGCGGCGACGAAGATAATCTGAAACAGGGAGGTTCCGATAACGACCGACGTCGGCATGCCAAGGAGGTAGATCATTGCCGGGACCAGAACGAAACCGCCGCCCACGCCCATGATGGCAGCGAGCACGCCGACAACGAAACCAGCCGCCAGAGGCAGGAGCGCGCTGATGTAAAGACGCGATTTGCGGAATCGCATCTTCAGGGGCAGCCCATGAATCCAGGTGTGTTGATGCAGCTTTCGGCGTTGGCCGGGACTGCGTCGCCGGCGCAGCAGAGCACGCACGCTTTCCCAAAACATCAACCCGCCGATCGTGCCCAGGAAGATGACATAGACGAGGTTGATGACGAGATCGATCTGACCAACCTGGCGGAGCAGGCTAAACAGCGCGACACCCAAAGTAGAGCCCGCAAAACCGCCGACCAGCAAGACCATGCCCATCTTGAAATCGACGTTGCCGCGTTTCCAATGCGCCAGAACCCCGGAGACGGATGATGCGACGACCTGATTGGCCTGCGTCGCCACAGCGACTGCCGGCGGCACGCCGATGAAAAGCAGCAGGGGAGTCATGAGGAACCCGCCGCCGACGCCAAACAGCCCGGATAAAAAACCAACAATCCCGCCCAGGCCAAGAAGCAGGAAGATATCCAGCGAGATCTCGGCAATGGGTAGGTATATCTGCATTGTCTTCTGGCAGGGCCCGCGCTGGCGGTTAGCGAGACCCGCGAGTCGCCCCCCGCGGCCCGCAATGATCTCTGAGAAACCTTAACGCCGTTTCGCCGCGCCTAGCAACGGGCCATGACCAAATTCACCAGGTTTTTACGAGGTTTTCCAAAGAGAATGCCTTAGGGGCGCAAAAACCCAACTAAATCATAAACCTCTTTCAAGATTGGCATAGCCAGCGCTCGTGCGCGCTCGCCACCGTCCCGCAGAACCGCATCCACATGATCGGGGTTGGCCATCAGGCGCTTCATTTCTGCTCCGATCGGACCGAGCTTTTCGACGGCGAGATCGGTGAGCGCTTTTTTGAAGCCGGAAAACGGTTGTCCGGCGAATTCGCTCAGGACGTCCGGCAACGATTGATCCGCCAGGGCCGCATAGATGCCGATCAGGTTGAAAGCCTCGGGCCGGGCCTTGCGGGCCGCCTCGGAAACGCGGCCGCTATCGTCCAGGGCTTCCAGGCCAGGCATCGCTTCGGTATCGGTCTTCGCCTTGCGCACCTTCTGTGCAATGGCGTCGGCATCGTCGGTCATATTGATGCGGCTCATGTCCGAAGCCTCGGACTTGCTCATCTTGCGAGTGCCGTCGCGCAGGGACATGACACGTGTCGCACTGCCCAGAATCAAAGGCTCGGTTAACGGAAAGAAATCGCGGCCGAAGTCGTTGTTGAACTTCTGCGCAATATCGCGCGCAAGTTCCAGGTGTTGCTTCTGGTCTTCCCCGACCGGAACGTGGGTGGCTTTGTAAACCAGGATGTCCGCCGCCATCAGGTTTGGATAAACATAAAGGCCCGCACTGGCGTTTTCCTTGTGTTTCCCGGCTTTTTCCTTGAACTGGGTCATACGGTTCAACCAACCGATGCGCGCGACGCAGTTGAAAATCCAAGCCAGTTCCGCGTGTGCTGCAACTTGGCTCTGGTTGAAGATGATGCTCTGCGTCGGGTCGATCCCGGCGGCCAGATAAGCCGCGGTCACTTCGCGCGTGTGGCGGCGCAGTTCTTCGGGGTTTTGCCAGACCGTAATCGCGTGCATATCGACGACACAAAAAATGCTTTCGTAGTCGTCCTGAAGAGTCACGAAATTACGAATCGCGCCCAGGTAGTTGCCGAGATGAAGATTGCCAGTCGGCTGCACGCCGGAAAAAATACGGTTCATTATCGTTTCCTGGTCCCTGGTGCCTGTCGGTTCGAGGTTGTCTGAAGAGGGCTAAGTTTGCTGCATTCAGGGCGCTGGGGTTATCGCCCCAAGGGCAACCTCCGGTCAAGGGTTACGCCGGAACAAAACCTTAAAATCCCTCGCCGAAAACGCACCGGCCGCCAGCGCCAGCCCAAAATAGGAAATCATGCCGCAGGCAACGAGAATCGCCAGGGATGCGGCCTGCAGGGCGATACCGTCGTCCAACCAGGGGAGGAGCGGTATCGACAGCCCGTAGAGCAACGCGCCCATGACAAGGCTGGCGACGGTCATTCGTGGCAGCCGCTGCTTCAGGCGCAGATCAAGGTGGAAGAAGTCACGGCCTTTGAGGGATAGGATCAACAGGGCAACATGCAGCCAGGCGGCCAGGGAAGTCGCCAGTGCGATGCCAACATGCCCCAACCAGAAAAACAAACCGACGCACAGCACAATGTTGGCGATCACCGAGACGCTCGCCATCTTCAACGGCGTTACGGTGTCTTCCTGGGCAAAGAAGGCGGCCTGGAAGGGCTTGACGAGGATGAATGCCGGAAGACCGCTCGCATAGGCGGCAAGCGCGGCGGCGGCGGCATCGCTTGCCTGACGGTCGAAGGCGCCGCGCTCGAACAAGGCCACGACGATCGGCAAAGGTACGATCAGCAAGGCAATGGTGGCGGGCAGGGTGAGCAGCAGCGCCATCTCCAGGCCCCGATTAAAAGAATGCAGCGCGGCGTCTCTATTACCCGCGCGCAGTTTTCGCGACAGCTCGGGCAGCAAGACAACGCCCAGCGCCACGCCGATCAACCCCAGCGGCAACTGGTACACCCGGTCAGCGTAGTAGAGCCAGGACACGGCGCCGGCTTGCAGTGAGGCAACAATCGTGCCGACCATGATGTTGATCTGTACCGCACCACCGGAGAGGATTCCCGGTCCCATCAAGCTAAAGAGCCGTTTGACGCCGGGCGTAAAACGTGGCCGCGGCAGGCGCAGCGCCATGCCGTGCTTGGCGGCCACCACATAGACCATCAGAAACTGCGCAAGCCCTGCCAGGGTCACGGTATAGGCAAGGGCGGGTCCCGTCTGTTCAGGGCTCAGGAAAGGAAGAACGCCGGTCAGCGTAACCAGGAAACAGAGGTTTAACAGGACCGGCGCGGCGGCCGCGGCCGTAAATCGATACAGCGAGTTTAGTATCCCGCCGATCAGCGCGGCGAGACTCATGAACAGGAGATAGAAAAAAGTGATCCGCGACAGTGTCACGGTCTGTTCGAATTTGTCGGCGTCGTCCAGGAATCCCGGAGCGATCACAGTCACCAATCCGGGCATGAAGATCAGTGCGGGAACCGTCACCGCCAGCAGCAAAACCAGCAACGCGGCCAGGCTGTCCTCGGCAAAGGCCTTGGCGCTGGATTCGCCCTCTTGTTCCAGGCGGCGGGAGAAAAGCGGTACGAACGCGGCGTTGAAGGCGCCTTCGGCAAAGAGCCTGCGAAAGAAGTTCGGTAGCTTGAAGGCGACAAAAAAGGCGTCGGCGACCGGGCCGTCGCCCAGGACACCCGCCAGCAAAACGTCGCGTAGAAAGCCCAGGAAGCGACTCGCCGCTGTCCAGCCCCCCACCGTCGCCAAGGAACGCACCAACGCCATGACCCGCAGTATCTAGAGCATTGCGGCAGAATTAGGAAGCTGTGGCTTTAGGGCGGCCGCAGACATTCATGAAACCGAGGCAATTTCATGCCAATGAACAGCTTGCCCGGCAGGTCTCTTGACCTTTGCGGTCGGCTGACGCAAACCAGTGGACGAAAGTCACACGTTCGAACCCCCTGGCGATAGGCTGTCCTGCCGCCGAACGTTATAGTCTGGACCCATGCGAACGCTCTATCACCTCTGGCTTGATTCCGGCAGCCGCAAAATCCGTATCCTGCTGAAGGAAAAGGGCCTCGACTTTCAGATGAAGGTCGAGAAGCTTTGGGAGCGACGGGAAGAATTCCTGCGCCTCTCGCCGTCCGGCGAATTACCGGTTCTGATTGAAGAGAACGGCATTTCCCTTCCCGGGCAAAACGTCATCACGGAGTATTTGGAGGAGGCCTTCCCGGAGCCGTCTCTTCTGGGTGGCAGCGACCCTCTGGACCGGGCCGAAGTGCGCCGCGTGGCGCAGTGGTTTGACGTCAAGTTTCGCCAGGAAGTGACGGACAACCTGGTCGAGGAAAAGGTGATGAAGCGCTTCCTGAGGCTGGGCGCGCCGGAAGCGGCGGCCATCCGCGCGGGTCACGCGAACATACACTATCATTTGGACTATATTGCCTGGTTGTCGGAGCGGCGGAAATGGCTGGCAGGGGACCACTTCAGCCTCGCCGATGTCGCCGCGGCCTCGCAGCTTTCCTGTCTGGATTATCTGGGTGATGTGCCTTGGGAGAAACATGAGGCGGCCAAGGACTGGTATGCACGCGTCAAATCGCGGCCAAGCGTGCAGCCGCTGCTGGCCGACCGCATTCCCGGGCTGTTACCGCCCGCCCATTACGCCGATCTGGATTTTTAGCTTCTCCATTTGAAGAAGTACTCAGCGCCAGGGGTTGCGGGTCTGCTTCTGGCCCATCCCCGCGGCCATCTCCCGTAGCTTGGTGATGCGGTTTGCCGTGTTTGGATGGGTGGAAAACAGACTATCGACCTTCTGGGCGTGTAGCGGATTGATGATGAACAGCGAGGCGCTTGCCGGATTGCGCTCTGCGGTCACGTTGTCGATTCGGCTGGCGCTCACCTGCATCTTCTCCAATGCGCTGGCCAGCCATAGAGGCCGGCCGCAAATCTCCGCGCCGATGCGGTCGGCTTCGTACTCGCGGGTGCGCGAAATGGCCATCTGCACGAGCATGGCGGCCATGGGCGCCAGGAACGCCATCAGCAAGACGCCGACGATACCCAGCGGGTTGTTACGGTTTCCGCCTCCGAATGCGCCAAACCACAAACCCATGTTGGCCAGCATGGAGATGGCGCCCGCCACCGTGGCCGTCAGGGTCATGGTGAGGGTGTCGCGGTTTTTGACATGCGCCAGTTCGTGCGCCATGACGCCGGCCACTTCCTCCTGATTGAGCGTATTGAGCAAGCCCGTGGTGGCCGCCACGGCCGCATTCTGCGGATTGCGCCCGGTGGCGAAGGCATTGGGCTGCGGGTTGTCGATGATATAAACCTTGGGCATCGGCAAGCCCGCGTTGGCGGCTAACTGGGAGACAATGGCATGGAGCGCCGGTGATTCAGCGGCTGTCACCTCGCGCGCCTTGTACATCCGGAGCACAACCTTGTCGGCGTTCCAGTAGGCGAAGAAATTGGTTGCAGCGGCGATCAACAGAGCGATGATCATGCCGCCCTGGCCGCCGATCAGAAAACCGGCCAGCATGAAAATTGCGGTCAGTGCCGCAAGCAGCATACCCGTGCGAAACAACCTCATCGAATTCAGACCACCTAGCGGTTGACACAGTAAAAACAGAGCCTAGAGATTGGGTAGAACGCGGGTTGCTTCAAGACTTGGCGAAAGCCTCCGTAATCGCCATATTTGCGTCATGACCGAGTCGTACAAAGTTCATCAACCGCAAGGCCGCAAGGCAGCGACCGTCGGGTCGAGTCCTCTGCCACGCGACCAGCGTCAACGCCGCGTTGCCGAGGCGGCGGAGCGTGCAAAACAAGAGGCCGAAGCGCGCCGCCGGAAGCAAGACGCCGCCGCACAAGTACGCCCTGTCGAGCGTCAGGGCCCCGAAGGTCCGGAGCCAACTCGTTACGGCGATTGGGAAAAGAAGGGTATTTGCTACGACTTCTGACCTGTTGCTTTAGCGCTTGCCCAAGCCCGAGCCCGAGCCGGAACCCAAATCCTGCGCCATTTTGACCATTGACCAAAGTGCGAAGTCGATACAATCCTCTGCACATGAGAAATCTTTTCTTGGCGGCTATCCCCGTTCTTTTGACCAGCACAAGTGCCTTTGCCGCGAGCGATGGCGCCACGCTTTACCAACAGAATTGTGCATCATGTCACGGAAGCAATCTGGAAGGTCAGCCGAACTGGAAACAACGGAAGCCGGACGGCAAGCTCCCGGCACCGCCGCATGACGTCTCCGGGCATACTTGGCACCATAGCGATCAGCAGAATTTTGAGATCACCAAGCTGGGGATCGAGGCACTGGTGTCCGGCTACAAGTCCGACATGATCGGATTTGGCGATAAGCTGAGCGACGACGAGATATGGGCAATCTTGGACTACATCAAATCCACTTGGCCCGAGGAAATCCGTGCCCGGCGAAAGGCAAACGGGTTGGAGCGGCCCGAAGGCTGACGCAAATTCAAACCAGAGCGGGTAAGCGAATGGATTGGTCCATCGGCGTAAATATGGTCCTATAGCAGGTCCATTTTGCGAGGGTTGGATCGATGGCCAAGCGCGTCAATGCGGCGCCAATACTACAGTTCGACCTTGGTCGATACGACGGCCCCGTTTATCAGCGTCTTTATCTTGCGCTGCGGGAAGCTGTGTTGGAAGGGCGCTTGCCGCCCGGCAGCCGCCTGCCGTCCAGCCGCGCGCTGGCCGAAGAATTGGCCTGTTCGCGCAACACGGTGGTCACGGCATTCGATCAACTCCATGCGGAGGGATACCTCGACCGTCAAGTCGGCGCGGGCAGTTTCGTCTCGAAGATCTTGCCGGAAGAGTTGCTGGTCGCGCGGCCGCAGCCATCGAACAATGCCCGGAAGGCGGTGGCGCCGCGGTCCCTTTCACCGCGCGGAGCGGTCCTGGCGGCCAGCCGCCCGCTCGCGGCGGTTGCTCAGGCGCGCCACCGCGCCTTTTTGCCCGGCTTGGCCGATCCTGAGCATTTCCCTTTTGATCTTTGGAGTAAGCTTCTTACGCGTACTTGGCGCCGCCCGCCGCAGTCGCTTTTCATGCATGGTCATCCCGCAGGGCTTCCCGCGCTGCGCGAAGCGCTGGCAGCGCATCTAATTCGGGCACGCAACCTCGACTGCACGGCGGAGCAAATCATCATCACGACGGGTGCACAACAGGCCTTGGCGCTGGCGGCTCAGCTCTTGCTTTCGCCAGGCGACGAAGTTTGGATCGAGGATCCTGGTTATCCGGGTTTGCGCGGGCCTTTGACTGCCGCCGCCGCAGTCGGCCGTCCGGTTGCCGTCGATGCCGAGGGTCTGTCGGTCGCGGCGGGCCGCCTGCGTGCGCCCAAGGCGCGGATGGCGGTGGTTTCGCCGTCCCACCACTACCCTTTATCGGTTGTTATGTCGTTGTCGCGCAGGCTGGAGCTTCTGGACTGGGCGCGACAGCACACGGCGTGGATCATCGAGGACGACTACGACAGTGAGTACCGTTATGCAGGACGACCGCTGGCGGCACTGCAATCTTTGGATAGCCCGCAGCGCGGGGGCGCTGGGCGGGTGCTCTACATCGGTAGCTTTTCCAAAACTCTCTTCCCTTCGCTGCGGCTGGGCTATCTCGTCGTGCCCGCCGATCTCGCAGAGCGCTTCGTGGCCGCGCGCCATGCGCTCGACGATCACTCTTCCGCCATAACGCAGCCGGCGCTGGCGGCGTTCATAGGCGAGGGGCACTTCGCGACCCACCTGCGGCGCATGCGTAAGCTCTACGGTGAGCGGCAGGCGGCCTTGCTGCGGATCGCCGGGGAGCGATTGGCGGACCTTCTGGAGATCAAACCGGATGAGGCAGGTTTGCATTTAGTGGCAGGGCTTGGTGCAGCCTTGACCGGGCGCATGAATGATCAACAAGCAGTTGCCGCCGCTGCGCGAGCGGGTATCTCCGTCGACGCGCTTAGCCGGTATTATCTTGAGGCGCCTGCCCGGCAAGGTTTGCTGATGGGTTATGCGGCCGTTCCGGAAGAAACTATGGCAGGAGCCTGCGATCGCTTGGCTAAATCCTTGAGGGAGTCGCTGCGATCATAACTTATATTGGCTGAACGATTGATCAATTAAAGCTGGACCGGACAAGGCTTCTGTGACAGGATACCAGGAGGTTGAGGACCCGCTTTTGCGGGAAAAGAGGAGCAGATCATGACGAAGGGCGTTTGGACGCGGGAACCCGGATCGGGAGACAATGGACCCGCGCCAGGCGATGAGATCGAGGCGCTTGCGAAGCGGCACCTTTTGCAACCGTGGGAGTCCCTGGAGCATCTGGGACAATCCGCGCGCACGGTGCTCGACCGGGCCGAGAACATCTACCTGTATGATTCGGAAGGGAACAAGCTGATCGACGCGCCGGCGGGCATGTGGTGCGTTCAGGTCGGCTACGGTTGCCGCGAGATTGCCGAAGCCATGGCCAATCAGGCCATGCAGCTCGCCTACAATTCACCCTGGTACACGACCTCCGGTCCAGCAGCCGAACTGGCGGCGCGAATTGCCGACAAGACGCCGGGAGACCTGAATCATATCTTCTTTACGACCGGCGGTTCTACGGCGGTCGATTCTGCTCTGCGTTTCGTGCAGTTCTACAACAATTACCTGGGCCGTCCGGAAAAGAAGCTAATCCTATCGCGGCAATCGGCCTATCACGGAAGCACCTATCTATCGGCTTCGTGCTCTGGCAAGGAGCGTGACAAGGTTTTTCTCGATTTTGCAGGGAACCTCGTGCATCACCTTTCATCTCCGCTGGTTTACCGGCGGCCGGATGGGATGACCGAAGCGCAGTTTTGCGACTTCCTGATTGCGGAGATGGAATCCACGATTCTGGAGAAGGGCGCAGATAAGATTGCGGCCTTTATCGCCGAACCGATTCTGGCTTCCGGCGGCGTAGTGGTGCCGCCGGAGGGCTATCACAAGCGCACGCTCGAACTCTGCCGCAAGCACGAAATTCTCTACATCGCCGACGAGGTGGTCACGGCGTTTGGGCGCCTTGGGCACTGGTTTGCGTCCGAGGAGGTGTTCGGCATCACTCCGGACATCATTACCTTCGCCAAGGGTATTACTTCGGGTTACGTGCCGTTGGGCGGCATGGCGGTTTCCCAGAAGGTGATGGCCGAGGTCAGTGGCAGCGACGCCAAGGGCGCGGTCTATTCCAACGGCTATACCTATTCCGGGCACCCGGTTTCCTGCGCGGCGGCCATGGCCAACATGGACGTCATCGAGAAGGAGGGAATTCTGGAGCATGTGCGCGATATCACGCCCTACTTCCAGGATAAACTCGCCGAACTTGATGCATTGGCGCTGGTGGGTGACGTGCGTGGTGCGGGGTTGGTCGGCTGCGTGGATTGTGTCGCCGACCGGAAGGCCAAGAACCCCCTGAAGCTCGATTCCGAGGTGGGGGGAAGGATTGATGCGCACTGCCAGGAGAAGGGTCTGATCGTTCGACCGGTCTACAATATGTGCGTGATGTCGCCGCCGCTGGTCATTCGCGAACGGCAGATCGACACGATGGTGGGAATCTTGCGTGCGGGGATCGAGGACACGATGGTCGACCTGGAACGCGAAGGGCTGTGGCACGCGCCTCGGGACTAATGTCGATTAGAAGATTCCGGCTTCCAGCCCCGCCGCCACCAGCATTCCCAACTCTTCGCAGTCGGTCTGGAAACTCTCCTGGTAAGCGCCGCGGCAAAGCAGGGGTTCTCTTATCTGCCGCCAGCGCAGGCCTGTTGTGATACTTTCGATCGCACGCCTTGTGCCGGTGCCGTCGTGTCCGGCGCGGATGAAAAGGGCATAGGGTAACCCTTGGGTCTTTTCGAGGCAGGGATAATAGCTGCGATCAAAGAAATCCTTCATCGCGCCGCTCATGTAACCAAGGTTCTCCGTGGTTCCCAGTATGATGGCATTTGCCTTGAGCACATCCTCGGGCCCCGCATCCAAGGGCGCCAGGCAGGCAACGTCGACCCCCTCGATATCAGGATGACGCGCTCCGGCCAGCACTGCGTCGCGCAGGCGCCGGGTATTCGGTGATGGTGCATGAGCAACTACCAGTAGCTTCTTCGTCGCCATATCCAGCCTTGTCTGCTCGAGTCGAAGGGGCAGCCTAACTAAGAATTGACGGGTCGCCTATGGCGAGAAGACTTTTCGGGTAGGGGACGGCTGCGCTAGGGTCGCTCGTGAGAGCCACCTCTTCAACAGATCACCTAGGACCCCTGTCATGATTCCAGAATACCATCACGCTTTGATCATTGGTGCAGGAGAGGGCCTGTCGGCCTCACTTGCGCGTCTGTTCCGTGACAAGGGACTGCGGCTTTCTCTTGCTGCCCGGAATGCCAGTAAGCTGACCGCGCTTTGCGATGAGATCGGCGCCACGGCCTACGCTTGCGATGCCTCTGACGCGTCGTCGGTGAACGCTCTCTTCGAGGCGCTGGACAACACGCCGGGCGGCGCTCCCGACGTTGTGGTTTACAATCCCAGTGCCCGGCAGCGAGGTCCGATTGCCGAGTTGGACGCCGATGCGGTTTTAGCCGCATTGAAGATCACAGCCTATGGCGGCTTTCTGGTATCGCAGCAAGCCGTGCGGCGCATGCTGCCGCAAGGCCAGGGAGCGATTCTGTTCACCGGGGCGTCGGCCAGTGTGAAGGGTTATCCGCAGTCCGCGCCCTTCGCCATGGGAAAGTTCGCCCTTCGCGGCCTGGCCGAAAGCCTGGCGCGGGAAGTGCAACCGCAAGGTATTCACGTCGCCCATTTCGTCATCGACGGCGCGATTCGAAATCCGGGACGGGAGAACCCGGCGGATAAGCCCGATAGTTTGCTTGATCCACATGCAATAGCGCTCACCTACTGGCAGACCTTGAAGCAGGATCGAAGTGCGTGGGCCAACGAAATCGCCCTGCGGCCCTGGCTTGAGCGTTTCTAACCATCGTTGTCGGCAGGTGCTTCCCTGGGGCGTTCCTTGGGGCGTTCCTTGGGGCGTTCCCTTGGGGCGCTGCACGGACTGGCAGGCGATGCATTCATTCAAATGAAAGCCGAGACAACTCGAGACATGCTTTGGCGGATTGATACAGTCTGTAACAAAAACTGAACGTAGCCTTGTTGATATGAGGCATGCCGCATGCGACTCTTTAAGTGCCTGTTGATCCGGTGACTTGGGGGTGCGTTCGTTGTTTGCGGATCAAACCCCGGTAATTGCGGTTAACCACGGAAATGGCAGCGCCGGCTAGCGGGATGACTTGAACCCGGCGGCCGTAAGACTTGGTGGGAATTAGCCAGAATAAGTAATGCCGCTCGTCGCAAACAATATAGGTGACGGCTTTCAAAGATGGACTCGAGCAACTCAATGACTCCTTTGATGCGCGATTCGGATGGTTTGCCGCTTCGGCTTGCAGATTTCGAAACCTTGTGGGAAGGCCTCGACTACGCGGCTCAGGGCGCGAAGGGCATCAGCTTCTTCGACTCGCTGGGTCGTCTGACGGGCATCCTCAGCTACCGTGAACTGCGTGACCGTGCCGTGGACTTGGCACTGCGCCTCAATGCCAACGGCTTCAGACACGGTGACCGGTTGGCGATCGTCGCCGAGACCACACCGGATTTTCCGGTGTTTTTCTTTGGCTGTCAGTACGCCGGCGTCATTCCCGTTCCCCTGCCGATGAATGTCCATCTTGGCGCCCATGACGCTTACATCGTCAGCCTGCGTAACATGATGAAGGCCGCCGGCGTACGCGGTGTCGTGGCATCGGACGACTGGATTGCCCAGGTTCGCGAGGCCGCGAGCATGCTGGAGATTCCCTTCGCCGGCCCGCCCGAGGATTTCTATGCGCTCAGCCGCAAGAAAGGTAGCCTGGCACCGTTCGGCAAGGATGACCCCTGTTACATTCAATATTCTTCCGGCAGCACGGCCTTTCCCAAGGGCGTATTGGGGACACAGCTCAGTGTCACCAGCAATGCGCGTGGAATTGGCGGTCATGCGCTTCAGGTGCGTGACGGAGACCATGCCGTTTCCTGGTTGCCGCTTTACCACGATATGGGGTTGGTCGGTTTCTGCATCACGCCGATGCTGACGCAGCTTTCGCTCGATTACCTCTCGGCCTCCAGCTTCGCGCGGCGGCCACTGGTGTGGCTTACGCTCATGTCGGAACGCCGTGGCACTATCTCCTTCAGCCCGACATTCGGGTATGATCTTTGCGTGCGCAAAATGGAGCGACGCGGTATCGAGGAAGCGGACCTGTCGCATTGGCGGATCGCCGGTATCGGCGGTGAGATGATCCGGCCGGCGGTACTGGCCAAGTTCGCCGAGGTCTTTGCGCCTTTCGGGTTTGACGAGAAGGCTTTCTTGCCATCCTATGGGTTGGCGGAATCGACCCTGGCTGTCACTTTTTCTGGCCTTGGCCGCGGCGTACGAACCCATCGCCGCTCGGAGCTGGCTCCAGACCAGCGAGACGCCAATTATTCCGGCTTGCACCGGGAGTTCGCGATTTGCGGAAAGCCCATGCCTGGCCACGAGCTCGAGGTTCGTGCCGACGATGGAACGCGTTGTGTGGAAGGCGAGATAGGGCGTGTTTTCGCCAAGGGTCCCAGCGTCATGGCCGGTTACTTCGGCGAAGCGGAAGCGTCTGCCGAAGTCCTGGGCGATGATGGTTGGTTGGATACCGGCGATCTCGGTTATCTACTCGACGGAGAGCTTGTGATCTCGGGCCGCGGCAAGGATTTGATTATCCAGAATGGCCGCAACATCTGGCCGCAGGATATCGAGTGGGCTGTCGAGCAGTTGGAAGGCGTCAAGGGTAGCGGCGTGGCAGCTGTCTCGATGCCGTCACGCGACGGGTCCGAGAACGTTGTGGTGGTGGTTGAGGCGCGGGTTAAGGCCGCCGAAGAGATTGCGCTCTTGGAGAAGCAGATCCATAGCACGGTCTATCAGGCCGCCGGGCTGAAAAGCGAGGTCGTTATTACGACGCCCCGCAGTCTGGTCCGAACGTCATCGGGCAAGCTCAGCCGCGCGGGCACGCTGACCAAACTACTTAGCGGGCAGATCGCCGTTCTCAACCGAGATGACGAGGACGCCGGCGGTTCTGCGAAGCGGACCGCGCTGGCTAGCTGACCGGACCGGAGGGAAGACGGACATGGGAGATAGCCCATGACCGTGATCGCTGTTACCGGAGCAACGGGATTTGTTGGCCGGGCGGTTGTGGTGGAGCTGCTAAGTCAGGGTGTTGCGGTCAGGGCACTGGCCCGAAAGCCGGAAATGCTGGCGGAGTTTGAGAATCTTAGCGTCGTGGCCGGTGATATCTCCAGCAGTGATGCATTGATTCCTTTCCTATCTGGGGTGGATGGTGTGGTTCACTGTGCCGGACTGGTTAAAGCCCTAAGCAATGCGGAGTTTCAAAGGGTCAATGCGGAGGGGACGCAGGCCGTTGTGACGGCAGCGACCAGCGCGGCCGTGAAGCGATTGGTCCTTGTGTCGTCGCTGGCGGCGCGCCGCCCCGAGGTGTCACCTTATGCCGCCAGCAAGCGGGCGGGTGAACAGAGGGCCAGTGAAAGCGCGCTGAATGTCAGTATCGTCCGTCCCCCGGCTGTTTACGGTCCCGGTGACACGGCGACGCTGCCGTTCTTCAGGCAGGCGGAAAGAGGCTTTCTGGCCTTACCCGTGCCGCGTGATCAGCGCTTTTCAGTGATCTATGTTACTGATCTGGCGAAGCTGCTGGCAGCGTTGGTGTTGGAACCGAACCGTCGGGATGCGGCGCCGATTGAATGCGATGACGGGCGTAAGGGCGGATATAGCTGGGAGGAGTTTGCCCAGGCCGCAGGTGCCGCCGCTGGACGCCGCGTTCGTTTTCTGCCGGTGCCCGGTTGGTTGATTGGACCGGTGGCGGTTGTCGCGCAGGCCATCGCGAAGTTGCGCCGCCAGGCGGAGATTCTTTCTCCGGGCAAACTATGCGAGATGGCGCAACCAGAGTGGGTGAGCACGCCAGCCTCGCTTGATGGACTGGATTGGCGACCCGCAGTGGGCTTGCGGGACGGCTTGGCGCAAGCCCGGCGTTGGTACAAGGATCAGGGCCTGTTGAAACAGCGGGTCGAAGAACGTTAAGGGATGAATTTGGCCAAGTGTACCCATCTGGGGACTTGGCTTTTTAAACAGGATGGATCGAACGTTGGATAAGAAAATTTTTGGCATCATTCTGGAGATTCTGACGGAGTTCAATCCGGATGGGCGCGACATTGCGCCAGGAACGAAGCTAAATGAAGACCTGAATCTCGACAGCGTGACGGCTATGGATCTCGTTATGGAGATCGAGGATCGCTTCGAGATCGATATTCCGATGAATATGGTCGGCGAGGTGGAAACGGTTTCCGACCTTGTGGCTGTGGTTGAGGACCGTATGGCGGGGGGAAAATAATCATGGATATCTTCGATAAGTACGCACCGCTGCTGGAGCGTTTCCAGGCTGCGACTTCAGGAGGCAAGAATCCTTTTGGTGTCTGTCTGGAGGATATCTACTCGGCGACCGAAGCCAAAGTTGACGGCCGCCGGACCATCCTGTTGGGCACCAACAACTATCTTGGGCTGACCTTCAACGAGGATTGCATTGCCGCAGCGACCGAGATGCTGAAGAGCCATGGCACCGGAACCACCGGTTCGCGCATCGCCAACGGCAGTTATGCGGAGCACGAGGCGTTGGAAAAATCCATTGCCGAATACCTGAATCGCAAGTCGGCCATCGTGTTCAGCACTGGATATCAGGCGAATTTCGGTGTCATCGTCGGCCTCGCCGGACCCAAGGATGTGATCTTTCTTGATGCCGATTCTCACGCCAGCATCTATGACGGTTGCAAGCTCAGCGGTGCAACGCTGATCCGCTTCCGCCACAATGACACGGAAGACCTCGACAAGCGCATGTCACGCTTTGCCGACTTCGAAGGCTGCAAGCTTGTGGTCACGGAAGGGCTTTATTCGATGCTCGGTGACACGGCCCCCTTGAAGGAATTCGTCGAGGTCAAGAAAAAGCACGGTGGCTGGCTGCTGGTGGACGAAGCCCATTCGTTTGGCATGTATGGTGACCACGGCCGTGGCGCTGCCGAACACTACGGCGTTGAAAAGGATGTCGATTTCGTCGCGGGAACCTTCTCCAAGAGCCTTGGCGCGATCGGTGGATTTGGAGCGTCGGATCATCCGATGTTCGATGTGTTGCGTTTTGCCAGCCGTCCTTACATGTTCACGGCTTCGCCGTCGCCCGCCTCCATTGCCTCGGTTCATGCAGCGCTGGATTGCATGCGCAAGGACCCAAGCCTAAGGACGAGAATCTGGGAAAACGCGCGGCATCTCTTCCAAGGTTTGAAGGACGCGGGTTTCGAGGTAATCTCGGAGCTAAGCCCAATTGTCGCGGTTCGCATGCCCGACGAGGCGACGGCGGTGGCTTTCTGGAACCGCCTGCTAGAGAACGGAATTTATGTGAACTTGGCCGTGCCTCCCGGCACGCCCAAGGGCGTTTGTTTGATGCGGTGCAGTGTCTCTTCGGCCCATGAGGCCCGGCAGATCGACGATGCTATCGACGCCTTCGTACGGACCCGGTCGGAAGTGTTCAGCGATGAAGAGGTGGCCGCTACAGCTTCGTAATTGGCAGGGTCGCCAATCAGCGTAAAGCGCCCTGACGGTAGAGTTTTACGGCAAGCGGTATCCCGGCCAGGATGGGGTGGCGCTTCTGCCATTCCGTGAGCGGTATCCGCACGCCGGAATGCCGCTCTACCTTCCAGGCCAGATAGGTCGCGCCGCCGGCAAAGGTGAAGGCCGCTTTCATAAGGCGCAGGACAGACAGCGGCTTGCCAATGGCGCGGCGCATCCACCAGAGGCTTCTGCCGAACCATACTGGCTTGCGCCACAAGCCTTCGACCGACTTGAGAAACAGTTCCCCGGTCAGTCGGTAGCGCTCTGGGTCGGTTGCAAGAATATCGGCGCCCCGCAGTGCATTCTCGGCCCGTAGCTCCGTCGCATAGGTTTGCTTCAGCGCGTGGAGCCATATCTGGTCGCTGGTTTCTGCGAGAACCGTCGGCAGCGCGGCCGCCAACATGGTCTGTTGCGCGCGCTCGAAAATCTTCAGACAGGTATCCCTCGTGTCGTCGCTGTCGTGCCAGGCGATGGCGGTCGGCTGTGAAAAGCGCGCCCAGAAATAGGGATGCAAAGCGCTGCCCTTGACGCGGCTGTGAAGCTGATTCATGGAAACGACGGCGTACTTGGCGCGAAACGTTTGCGCGGCATTGCCTGCCTCCAGATAGTAGACATTTGGCGGCAGCAGGGCATTGAAAAGAGCTGAAATGGGGTTGCGGTGAGCCTCACGGTAACGCCGCACGATCACATAAAGGTCCGCCATGCGGTCCTCGGTGATTCCGTCGCGCAGGCAGCTACCGTAGAAAAGCACGGCCATGGCCCCGGGGTGGCGGCTACGGGCCTTCTCGACAAGAAGCCGCAAGGCCTCTGAATCCGGAGCCTCGGCTTCGCGCTCCAGAATTGGCCTTAAGAGGCTGGTATGAGCTTCACCGTGGGGCATCGCTCAGATCCTGACAAACTCGAAACTATGCCCCAACTCGACCTTCAGAGGCTCGGTCGCATGGCAATCGAAAAGCTGCCCGTCGATGGTAAAGGGACTGTCCATCCAAAGTTCCAAAACTCTTGCTTCCCCGCTATGGCACCCCTTGGGATTCAGCTTGCGGTCGGCCTTCCCGAAAAGCAACCGCGGCAGCGACCACCAAAACGCCGCTCCGGGTTTCTGGACCAGGGTCACGCTGAAGCCGCTTCGTTGGCTCGGATCGCGCGGCTGGTTCCAAAAGGGTCGGGTTCCGACCACCAACCTGTCCAGAGTAGTCGCGACCACGACCGAGAGCGAGTCGCTTTGCTTCTCGCCTCCATCCCAACGCCAGTCGACGTTCTGGCCTTTTAGCAAGCGACCGCCGATCATCTGCTGAACCAGAAGGCTTGCCATGGTGGCGGCATTGGCCCAACCCGCCTCCAAGCCTAGGGTGTGCACACGGTCTCGGCAATATTCTATGCCTTGATAGATTCCAGCGCCGCCGAGAAAGAAACCCGCCTGGGGTGGGCCCATGCCACCACCGGAAACTACGATCGGGCTGCGTCTCAACGTTTCGCTGCGCCAGAGCGCCTCACCTCGCTGAAACCGCTTCACAAGGCGGGCAAGCGCTTTATCGGCCCTGCCTTTGAGGCCAATGTCGGCAGCGGTCATGTTCGTCATGCCGGCGGATAAAATGGCGATGGCCGGGCGCGGGAGGTCAGGCTGGCGAACAAGGTACTCGGTCATGCTGGCGACGACGGTACCGTCACCTCCGGCGATCGCAACGAGCGGCAAGCCTGCGTCGGCGAAACGCCGTAACGTGCGACCCAGGGTCTCAATCCCGTCTAACTCCACATAGTCGATCAGATCGCCATAACTCTGCACGGCCTCCCTGAGCGCAGGAAGACCGCGCTTGTTGCGCTGGCTGTGCGGGTTGACGACCAGCCCGAAGCGGTTCATCGCTTTTGCGGCTCGGTCAGCCATGATGTCAGACCTTGACCTTTGGCCGTTGCGGCCGCGGCCTGCCCAAGTTGCAGCAGGTGCACTGCGAGAGACAGCGCTGTCCAAATCGCAACGGCCAGCAAGCCAAGGTCCTCGCGACCGACCAGCGCCGAGGCGGTCAGCAGCAGGAGATTGGGGTTGCGGCGCGCGGTGATCAGACGGAAGAAGCTGTCGAATGGCCGCCAGACATGAACCTCCAGCTTGAAGAGCGCGATGAACAGCCCTTCGATCAGGCGCTGGATGATGTATCCGGCGAATATGACGACCAGGCTGGCGTAGTAGACAGAGGGCTCCAGGCTATGGGGGCCCGCCTGCACGCCCCAAGCCCATGCCAAGTACCAAAAGGGCGGGTGTATCAGGTCGATACTGTGGTCGAAGACGTTGCCCCACTTGCTGTACTGGTAAGTGATTCGCGCCAGTTTGCCGTCGACAGTATCCAGGAAAGTCATGATCCAGGCGGCCAGCAGCCCCAGTAGCCAGGCACCTTCCGCAAAAAGGAGCATCGCGGCCAGCACCATGATCAAGCTAACCAGCGTCACCATGTTGGGCGTCAGTCCCATACGGGCGCAGAATTTTGTCACATGGAAAGCAGGCCAGGGCCAGACATGCTTGGTAACGACATCGGTAACGCCTTTGTATGTCCCCATGAAAAGCCGCCACTCCACCGCGCGTCGGTTAGTTTCCGTTACGCGCAGCGCCAAGGGTTCGGCCCGTTTGCGCAGGTCATGCCAGTAATCGCTCCCGAGGTCGGCGACACGCCGAGCGGGCAGGCCGACCGCCGGGTCATCGAGAGCCGCAGCGGCTTCATTTGCCTTGTTGCTTTTCGCTGCCAAACCGGCACCGCTGTCGTCAATCAACAGGAAGGGCCCGGGTTCCTGCAACAAAGCGCGAATAACCGGCGGGTCGAATGCACAGTCGTCCCAAAGAGCGATATAGGGGCCATCCCCGGCGTCGCTCGACATCGTGACCTCGCTCGCGTTGGCGAAGGTTGCCGCGCCCAGTTTGCGAAAGGCGCGCTCCAGATGGGCACGTGGCGTCAGCGTCCAGAGCGGTACATTGCTGCGACCCACGAACAGAACGGTTGTTTCTGGGGTTCCCTCGGTCATATCTCTAAGCGTAATCCATCATCGGTTTATGGAAGCGGGGATAGAAGTATCGGCTGCGGGTCTTGCTGTCACTCCAGCCGAATCGCATAGGCAAGAATGCCACAAGTCAGTGCCGAAGGTGGAATCCAGGCGGCTGCCATCGCCGGCAGCAATCCTGCTTCCCCCAGGGAAACCGCTGCCGCGCTTAGAATCTGATAAAAGAACCCGACCAATACGCTGTTCACGATGAGCCATACCGCGGTCCCCCGGCGTCGAAAGCGCTGGGCCACCGCAGCAACCAACAAGACCAACAGGATTGGATTAAGTATCTGCACGAAGCGGAACTGCCGCCAGGTTTCGAAAATATAACCGGGACGGACGCCAAAGCCATCCGCCGAGGAGATTCGCTGCAACGCTTCCAGCGGTAACTCGGGAGCCGGCTGGCGCAGCAGTTCGATATCTTGCAACTGGATATCCGCTTGCCACGCATAGGTGCTGCCCCGCGTCATTTCCCCCACCTCGCCGACAGGACGAACGATAGCGTCCTTCAACTGCCATCCGGCAAAGGTCTTGCGGGCAATTGCGGATTCTACTTCCAGGATCAACTTCCCGGAATCGTCCCGTCGGAAAATATGCAAATCCGTGATGAGGCCCGGCTGCTTGGGATCATAGCGCAAGCTGACGATATCGTTGCCGCTACGCACCCACAGCCGCCCCTTATCGTCAGTCGGCAGCGGTGCCGGTTGGAACTCAGCGATACCCCACTTCCGAAGTGCGTCTGCAGCCGGCGGCATGAGCTGATTGTCGACGCCGTACTGGACTATGGCGAGCACGGCCGCGGCCGGCAGCAAAATTCCAAATTGCCTGAAAGGCGACAAACCAGAGTTCCACAGGGCCACAAGCTCGCTGTGCCGGATAATGGTCACGAAGGAAAGGATCGCAGCCAACAGAGCCGCGACCGGCAACAGGCGTGAGGCGAGGGTTGCCGATCGGTAGAGTGCATAATTCAAAAGGGGTGAATTCACACGGGTGCTGGCGACCACGGCATCAGCATTTTCCAAAAGGTCGAAAGCCAGGGCAAAGAGCACAAGGCCAATGGAAAGCGCCAAGAACCGTATCAGCAGGAGGCGGCCGATGTAGCCGGACAATATGGTCACTGTGTCCGTCCTCCGGCTTCCATAACGATGATGCGCCGCGTTCTCCTCCTGCTAGGCAAATCGAAGAACCGGCCTTCCGATTGACGAACCTTGAAGGCTGCGCTGTAAAACAGGGTCGCGGCGACCGTGACGAGAAGCACCAGAGAACCCCATTGGGCCACCCAGGGCGAGGCCAGTCCCTGTTCCACAAGGTCACCGCCAAGGCTCAGCAACTCGTGCTGGATGACAAGGATCACGAAGCCGACGATCAACCCTTGGCCCTGCCGCACACGGCGTCCACCCATGGCCAGGGGAATGGCCAGGAAAGGGAGTATGAAGATGGTCAGGCTCCGCACGAAGCGTTCATGAAGCTCGGCTATGATTTCACCTTTTGTCGCGGTTGTGTCGGGGGAGCTGAGCCCCCTCCACAGCTCAAGAAGTGTCATCTCCCGCTCGTCTTCGCCGCGTCCGCGGAACCCCAGATACTCCTGCATAGGTATGACCCAGCGCGTTTCATCGAAGTGGAGCGCGCTGCTGGTTTGGCCAGGCTGAATCAGACCGTTGGAGATTTTTCGCTCGATCCTCAAACCGTCGAAAAGGCGGAGCAGCAGCACATTCTCGTCGCGCTTTGATACCAGATGCCCTTCACGCGCCGTGACCAAGGAGACCGGCTGATCGTCGCGATCGGAGAAGATGAAGACCTTCCTGAAAAATTGCCCGTCGCTGGATACCTGTTCTGCGATGAAGGTGGTTCCCTTGTAGGTTCTGAACACGCCTTCTTGAACATAGGCAAGTTGCGAGGTGTAGGTGATGGCGTGGACCGCTGCCCGGTAAGCATACCGACCGTATGGTTGCAGATAGTTGAAGACCGTGAGCGTTAAGAGAGATACGAGCACCGCGATCATCAGCATGGGACGGGTTAACCTGGAAAGGCTGACCCCGCCCGAGAAAAGCGCGTCCAACTCGTTGTTTCTGTGAAGATTGTTGAAGGCAACGTAGATGGCTAAAAAAAACGCCAACGGCAAGGCGAGGCCAATATAGTGGGGCGCCAGGAAAGCCAACAGTTTGAGGACCGATCCGAGGGAGCCGTGCGCATCGAGCACCAAGTCCATCACGCGCAGCATGCGTTCGACAAGCAAGGCCAGCAGGGCAACGCCCATCGTCGCACCCAATGGTGCGGCAAGGAGCCTGAAGAGATAAAAGTCCAACTGTTTCATAGAGGGCCCTGCGCGCTTGCCCGTCAAGCGGGCCAGCAATCTTTCAATGCTGTAAGAAGCGCCTGTCGCGTGTGCGGTTCAATATCCGGTGCACTCCCAAGGTTCGGCACTGCGGGCCAACCGCTATCGGCGAAGGTCGTGCCGCCAAACTGTTGCGGCGAATCGTAGCGCGGCAGCACGTGAAAATGCACCTCCCGATCCACCATCATAAGCATCAGGTAGTTGATCTTTTGATAGGGGCGAAAGGCACGCAAGGCGGTCTCGATGTCCGATACGGCCCGGGCGAGTTCCATGAAGGACTCTTCATTGATGTCGGAGAAGGCCTGTGCCTTGGACTTGTGGGCTAACACAAGCGCGCCAAGCGTAGCCTGCGCCGGGCGTAGCAGAACCACCCAGTTGGCATAGTCGGCAACCAAGCTATCGGGGTAGCCGAACTTCTCGATTGTCGGATTCATATGGCTATTACCTTTTTTGGTTGCAGGTTCGGGCTGCCAGAGTCCCCTGGTTACACCAGGCGGTAGGTGATCGATCTGTTGCGTCTTTTAACCCAGAATTATGCTTTTGGGCGAGTGTTGCGGCATTTCAACGATTTCTCCCGCCTCATTCAGCCCCCTTTGGCGTGTTTCCAAGTACCGATGTCCCCCCTCGCTGTAGAAGCGGTAGAGATTATAGTGGGCTGCAGGGCGGTCGCGATAGGGCAGAGCCGAAGCGGAGGGTACGCCAATAACGGGAACCGGGCGCGACGGATCCGGGCCCGGCAAAGTGAGATTGACGAAACGGTGATTATGGCCGTGCAGCACGAGTTCGGCCCCGGCGCGGGCAACAACCTCCGCAAAGGCCTGTCGGTCGTCGAGGCCTTTGCGACCCGAGGCCGCCTCCGCCAAGGGCGGATGATGGAGCAACACCACCCTGATCAGACCGGCCGATCGGGCATCGGCAAGGAGCCGTTCCAGGCCGGCAAGCTGTTCCGGTCCCAGACGCCCGGACGCCAAACCCGGCGCTGTGGCGACGGCGCTGGAGAGGCCAATCAAGGCAAGAGGCCCCCGCTTTCGAATGAAGGGGAACGTGCTTGAGCGCGTTTTAGAGCCCGGATCCTGGTCACTTTGCATGTATCCGGCCCAATGGCCCCAGCCATCGGCCCAGGAAAGATCGATATAGGCGTCATGATTCCCGGGAACTAGAGACACCGTCTCCGGCGTACCCAGACCATCGAGCCAACGCCGGGCCTGTCGGAACTCGGCGGGTAGGGAAATATTGGTAATGTCACCGGTAACGGCAATGTGGTCGGGGTTCTGTGCCGCCAGGTCCGCGCAGATCCGATCCAGAACGTCGCGCCGATGTATGTGCCGCCGTCGCCGTTGCCACGATAGATAGCCGAGAACCCGCTTGCTGGCGAGTTCGCGCCAACCGGGCTGTGGCAGAGGCGGGACGTGTGGGTCAGACAGATGTGCTAGAAGATACATTGGGCCGTGGCGGTTTGCGTTCAAATATGCCATTGTGATGATAGGGCTTTGTGCTCATTGAAGACCATCCCACTTTTATCCTGAACAGAGGTTTTCGGACGTTGAAAGCAGTGATCCTGTCCGCCGGTCAGGGCAAGAGGTTGTTGCCTCTGACCGAGAATACCCCAAAAGCGTTGCTTGATATCCAGGGCCGTCCGCTTTTTGCGTGGCAGGTCGATTCTCTTGCGGCTAATGGCGTAACGGAAATTGTTTTCGTGACGGGGTACAATAGCGAACTTTTCGATAAGTCTCTTGAAGACTTGGCGCCGCGCTACCCGCAGGTCAAGCTGCGTAGCCTTTTCAATCCCTTTTATTCAGTGGCCGACAATCTGGCGAGTTGCTGGATGGCGCGCTCTGAGCTTCAGGGCGACGTATTCTTGATCAATGGCGATACGTTGTTCCACCGCGATCTTGCCGCGCGGGTGGTCACCAGCCCCGACGCGCCGATTACCTTGGCCATCGATCAGAAGGCTCAGTACGACGAGGATGACATGAAGGTCGGGCTCGACGGCACCCGGTTGATTGCCATCGGCAAAACGCTGACTGCGGAGCAGACCCAGGCCGAGTCCATAGGGTTTCTTTTCTTCCGTAAATCCGGCTCCGCTCGCTTCGTGCAAATGCTAGAGGACTGGATGCGCGACGGTGAAGGCCTGCGGCGCTGGTACCTCTCGGCGATCCACGCGCTTTCCTCGGAAATCGATATCCAGACCCGGCTTATTGCGGGTCTCGAGTGGTGCGAGGTGGATTATCCGCAGGATCACCAGCGGGCTCAGGAGATGTTGTCGGCCTGGCCTTGAGTCAGAATGGATTCCACCAGCTTTAAATCCTCGAGCGTATCGACATCGATGCCGACCAGGGGATCCGGGTGGTGAAAAGCAGCGATCTTGCAATCGGCGAGCTTGCTCAAACGATCCAGTGCCCGCTGCAAAGAGAGCCTTCCCAGCAGATAAGATAACAACAGGCCCAGCCCAAAGCGCCGCAGAATGCGTAAGGGCCGCTTCCGGTCTGCCTCGACACTCCGCCAAAGCGTCAGCAGGTTTCGAGCAGGCTTCCCGCGCATCAGGAAAAGATTGCAGCCTGCTACCTTTTGGTCACTGAAACGCCAAGCCGTTCTCTTGACCTCGGGGAAGCGGCGCTGCAAGGCTTCCACATCGGCCAGCGCGGCCACGAAATCGGCATCTTCAGGCGCGCCGTCCAGGAACGTCTTGATCTGACCGGCCTGGAGCAAAGCGTGGTCGGCGGTCGTCAGCAGAACCCCGGTTTCTTCGGGGAGCTTTGCGAGAGCCTCCAGCACGCTGCTGGCGGGGCTTCCCGACGGGGCCAGAATCCGGAGTTGCCCGAGCGCATTGATCCGCTGGGCCGTCTCGCTCTTGCGCACCGCTTCCGGGGCATCGCTGACCACCAGAATTTGGTTGAAGCGCTCACTTTCGTGTAACGCATTCAAGACTCGCGACAGCATTTGCTTGCCGCCAACTTCCACCATCCATTTATCGGGTAATCCGAGAGCATTGGCGAGTGGATCGCCGCTCCTGCGGCGTCCGGCCAACACGATGGCCGCGAGTTTCTCCGTGGCGCTGGTCACAGCAAGTCCTTCTCGTAAACCCGGTAGGTCTTGTAGATTTCAGCACCCATCGCCTCGATGATCTTATGAGTCCCGTGGTTGTCTTCCAGCACCCAGCCAAGCTCGGCATTAACGTTGCCTCGACCTTGATGGAAAATGCGGACATTCTCGATGATACCTAGAGCAAGAGCCGCACCGAGATTTGTCGATTGATACTTTTGACGCACGCCCATCAAAGGCATGCGCACGGATTCCACACCGGAAACCTTCAGCCGCCACAACAGCTTTACCCAGTTGAACGGGAAGAGCCGTCCGCCGAAATCGCGAATTGCTTCGTTAATGTTGGGAAGCGTCACCACCATGGCCGCTGCTTCTCCGTCTATCTCGGCAATGCAGCCGAATTCGGGAGTGATGATCGGCTTTATGGTTTTGGCGAGGTTGTTGATCTCGGACTCGGTCATGGGGACGAATCCCCAGTTGCCGGACCAAGCGTCGTTGAAGATATCGACGATGAGATTTAGATCGCGTTCGAAGTTCTTCCAATCAATGGCGCGGAACTCCACGTCGACCCCGCGCAGCGCTCTGTTCACCAGCTTGTCGGTGAGCGGGGGGCGCGAATTCAACGACCCATAGGCGTAGGCCACCATGTCCTTGGCCTTACCATAGCCTTGCTCTTCAACCCGGGGGCCGTAATAGGGCTGGGCGTGCCCCATCATGACGTATGGCGGCGTGTCGAATCCGTCGATCAACAAACCGGTTTCCTCGTTGATGGATAGGCTGAAAGGACCCAGCGCCCGTTTCATCCCGCGTTGCTTGAGCCAGGACTCCGCGGTCTCAAAAAGCGCTGCAAATACCGCCGGGTCGTCGACAGCGTCGAGAAACCCGAAGTGTCCGGTCCAATCTTGGTAGCGTTCCAGATAAATGCTATCGATCTGGGCGCTGATTCGACCGACGCAATCTTCCCCGCGATAAGCAAGCCAGAAGGCCGCTTCGGCGTGCTCGAAATAGGGGTTGTGCTTCGGGCTGAGGTTCAGCAACCGCTCCAATGTGAGTTGGGGAATGTAGTTTGGGTCCGACGCCATGATGCGGGCGGGCAACCGAACAAAGCGCTTCAGGTCGCGGCGGTTTGCGACGGGAACGACGCTGATCTCGCTGTGTGGCATCAAAAGTGCTCTACGCCGCTTCTGGAGTATCCGTCTTGCGGGGCGCCTCGTCCCGTCGCTCCGGCGAAAGGCGCGCAACCCACGGATAACGCTCCGCCTCTTGGGCGGTATAGCCCAGGTTGAAGACGGTTGCGCTTCGGGCGATGTCCTTGGGACGAGCGTAATAGGTGCCGAGCATCTTGTCGGCGGCAAAATTCGTGATACCGAAATTGCCCTGCTCGTTATGGAAGTGGTGAGCCAGGTGCAACTTCTTAATCTGCTTCAACCATTCATATTCGGGTTTGAAAGGTAGGTGCTGAATGCAATGGCAGAACTCGTAAAAGCAGGTGGTGATGAGCCCTGACGCCAAGGCCGCCGCGGCGCCGCCCGGTCCGGCCAAGACCCAACCGATCGGCAAGGTCACGACCAAAATGGTCGGTAGCGTCGTGTAGAGCGCACCGAACAGAATGCCTAAATCGTTGGGGTCCTGATGGTGATCGAAATGAATGCGCTTCCACAGGCTGGCGGTCGCGGCGCTTTTGTAAAGATAGCGGCCGTGCAGCACGAAGCGGTGCAGCAGGTACCAGATGAAGGGGTAGACGGGCACCACCAGGGCCGCGGCGAACAGCGACATGACCGTATCTTGGTTCCAGGCGACGGCAGCAATGATCGAGAGGACCGCCAGCAGCAGATAGGCCATGATGGCATAGTAGGTGAAGTAGGCCCGCACTAGGTCGCCCAGCGTCATCTTGTCCAAAAAATACTTGCGCGCCGACCAGACGCCCCAGCGGATTTCCACTCTGCTGCTCTCCTGTATTGAGAATCTGCCGTAAAGATAGTCTCCATGGGCCTTTTCAGCAAGGCTAGGTCAGGTCTTGGTTCATCGCTAAGCAGTCCAGGGCGTCCAGGTCAGAAACGGCCGAGCCCGCGTGGTTTCAACTTGTTGGCCCAATAGCGGACACCCGCCCGCCCGCCGCCGGCTAGATCCTGCGACGATTGGGGGGTTAAGTCGTCGTCCAGTTGATAGATTCGGGGGATGGCGGTGGCAATACGAAAGGCCGCACTGGCTTCATCGTCTAGGTTCTCGATCACCCGGGCCAGCCCGCGTATGGAACTGGTATGGGCCACCACCAGTACGCGTTTCCCGGCCTTTAGAGCCGGGCCGATCTCCTCCTCGAACACTGGCCGCACCCGCGCCGCGGCGTCGCCCAGGCTCTCACCCCTGGGTAGGCGCGTCGGGTCGATGTCGGCGAAACGCGCGACCTGCTCCAGCCACCGCGGATCATCGTCTTCCAGTAGCGGCGGCACCGCATGGTAGTCGCGCCGCCAAGCCACGACCTGCGCATTTCCGTGCTCTGCAATTGCGGCGGGACGCGTCACTTCTTGTAGTTGTCCGTAGTGGCGTTCGTTGAGTCGCCAATCGACAACGACCGGCAGCGTTTCAGCCGCCATCGTTTCGGTAATCGCCTCCAGGGTTTCCCGCGCCCGCAGCAGCCGCGAACAGTAAGCGACATCGAACTCCAGGTTCGCGCGCCGCAGGGTTTGGGCGGCTTTCCGCGCCTCTGTCCACCCAGCCACGCTGAGCGGTGTATCGCCCCAACCTGCGAAGCGATTTTCCTGACCCCAACGCGTGGCGCCGTGACGTATGAGAACAAGTGTTGGCATAATAAAGCGATTCTGTGATGTTAGCGGCCCAATGAAGAGCCTAAGGGTCGTGTGGCCCGGAGGCCTTCTTCTGGAGTTTTATCGCCTCCAAGACGCTTTTTATACCGCCCATTTGCTTGTGGAAAAAGGTCGGGGGCGGCATACCACGGGGCCTATCGGTTGGACACCCGCTTAGTTGCTTGCAAGGACGGCCGTAGGAACGAAATGTCGGCACCAGAGACGCCAAGAGATAAAGTCACGCAAAGGTCGAAGAAATCCGAACCAAAAGTGTGGCTGTTACTAGACGACCGCCCGGGTCATCGTACCCAGGTGCGCGGCCTGGCGCGTCTGCTGGGCGTGACTGGCGTGGAAAAGCAAATGGTTTTTTCCTGGCTCAACAAGCTGCCCAACCCCTTATTGGGCGGCAGCTTGCTATCTGTCGACACCGACAAGAGCGCACCATTGGAAGCGCCTTGGCCGGATTTGGTGATCGCCATGGGGCGTCGCTCGGTGCCACCGGCGCGGTGGATCAAGAAGCAAAGCGGCGGTCGCACCCGAATCGTCCTGTTGGGGCGCAAGGCCGCCAACGGCATGGCGGATGTCGACCTAGCCCTGGTCTGCGCGCATTTTCAGCTTCCCCCCCACGCACATCGGCGCACCATCGTGTCGCCGCCGACGCAGGTGCATGCGGCCTTGCTAGAGGCCGAATTGGCGCGGTTTGGCGACCCCCTCCGTGAATTGCCGTCGCCGTGCGCCCTGTTCCTCATAGGCGGCCCGACCGCGCAGCATCGCCTGACGGCGACCTTTGCGGGCACGATGGCCGCCGCAGTTGCTTCCGCCGCAAAGAAAGCCGAATTAAGTCTGGCAATCGTCACGAGCCGCCGCACGCCAGAATCCGCAATCCATGCGATCCGAGAGGCCGCGCCCGACGCTCACCTTCATCTTTGGCGACCTGATGCCGCCGATAATCCCTATCTCGCCTACCTCGCCGCGGCCGATTGCCTTGTCGTCACGGGCGAGAGTGAGTCGATGCTGGCCGAGGCGGTTGCCACCGAGAAGCCGCTGACGATCTATCCATTGGAGCCGCGACCCTTGACGGCTAAACAGCGCATGATTGCGAGTCTGACGCGCAGGGCCGAAGGGCGGGGCCCGCTGGCCACGGGTGTCAGATTTCTGATCGGACACGGCTGGATGACGCCGCTGCGCGATCTGGACTTGATGCACCAGCTGCTGAAGGCGGAAGGGCGGGGCGAGCTGTTCGCCGGTAATATCAACCTGGCGGCGCCAAGGCCTTCAAGTCCGTTTGCGGATGTTTCCGATCAGGTCTGGAAACTACTCGGCGAGGATGTGCGATTCGGCGAAGGGTCCGATGATGCATAGAGGTTGCAAGGACATTGCTTCTCGGTTGGGGTTCCCAAAACCGCTGGACGAACGGGCAATTTGGTTCTTCGGCGCAAGCCGGGATGACTTCGAGCGCGCGGCGCCATTGATCGAGGGACTCTCAGGGCGCGACACGCGGTTGGCAGTCCTCCTGACCGTTTCGCCGGGCGGGAATGGCGGGCAGGCCGCGACCCTTTCTGATTGGCTTGAAACACGGTTCCCGTCAGCGCGGATAGTCCCCGCGCCGTTTGGCAATGCGCTATCACTTAAGCTTTTTCTGCCGCGCTTGAGGCTGCGGGCCGCGGTTTTTCTGGAAGGCCCCGGTCGCCCCGACGGCCGCTTGGTAGACGGGCTTCGCGCACGGGGCATTTCGCTGGTTGGCGTAGCCGGACCTACGACGCCGGGTGACGCCTTTCCAGATAGCCTGAAAAGACTGCTGGAGCGGGTCTTCCTGATTGGCGCGACGCCTGCGCAAGCCCGATCGGACCAGAACCCGCCGCTGGAGCCGTTGGATGCAGAGGCTTGTGTCGCCCGATTACAGGCCATCATGGCCCGCGATCTGAAAGCATCAGGCTCCGCATCGCGCAAGGGGCTGGCCGGGAAACTGCTCAATCTGACCGAACGCGATCAATGGAATGAACGCCTTGCATGGCGGATGAAGCGGTATCGCGGGTTGGAGGAACTGTCAGGAATTCTCGGTGCGCCGCAGACGATCCTCTGTCTGGGCAACGGACCTTCGTCGGAAGACCCGTCGTTGAAGGATTTGTCCTACGATGCCCTGTTCCGAGTCAATCATTCGTGGCTGGAACGCGGCTTTCTCGCGCAACCTGATGTGGTCTTCACCGGTGCCAAGCAAAGTCTCAGAGTTGTTCGGCAGGCTATTTTCGGCTTGCAGTCGCGAGGTGCTGAATCGCGTCTGGTACGCGAACGCGTGTTCAACCCGCTGTTGCCCGCCAGCCGGTTTTTCCATGTTGGCGATACGACACCATTGCTTTGGGACTTCGATTGGGAACATTTGCGCCCAACGAATGGCGCTTGCATGCTGGCGACAGCGGTTGCCTTGCGCCCTCAGCGATTGATTGTCGCAGGCGTCGACCTGTTCCAGCATCCCGAAGGCAGCTATCCGGGGGACAAAACGACAGCCAACGCCTATTCGCCCGGGCACAGCCGCGAGAAGGAGCAAGCCTTCATTCTGCAACTACTGGCCCGCTATCCGGGTGAGCTGACAATTGTCAGCAAGGTATTGAAGGAAGCTTGGGAAGAATACCGGGCGCAAGTTGATGTGACACAAGCCGGACGCACCATCTAGCATTGGCGACGGGCGCTTCCATATTCTATAAGCTAAAACCGATAGACGGATTTCAGATTGGAGCCGCCTGCCGATAAGGCAGACGTGAATTGGCCGTGGCCGACGAGTTCAAGAAAGAAGCGCAGTTCAAGACCTACTGGCACCACCGCAAGCCGGGCTTCTGGTTTCGCAAGGACCGGGATCGCCCGGAGGGCATCCGCGATTTTCCCGAGGTTGTGCGTTTCGACGTCGATCCAGGCGTGCCCCCGAGCAGCAAACCACCCGTCAGAATTTTTCTCGGTACCGAGCCTTCACAATACCGCGCCGAGCGAGTCTTTATCTGGTCGGTCAAGCAAGTCCGCGATCCGGCCCGGGTCTACGAAATTTACATCATGAAGGATCTGAAGGGGTACGACCGGCGCGGCTGGAAGACTGGCTTCACGAATTATCGTTACGCGATTCCCGCGATGGCCGGCGGTCAAGGCCGAGCGATCTACAATGATGTCGATCAGGTCTATCTGTCGGACCCGGCCGAGCTGTTCGATCTGGAGATGGACGGCGCGGGGATTCTCGGCATTACCGGGCGTGAGACATCGGTTCTGCTGATCGATTGCGAGAAAATGGCGACGTTCTGGTCGATTGACGAAGCCAAGGCGGGCCGTAAGCATCGTTACTTTCGCGAAATCACCCATGGCAACAACCTCTGGGGCCAGCTTCCCGGCGAATGGAATGCGCGCGATGAGGAGTTCGAGCAGGGCAAGTCGAAGTGCTTCCACTTCACGACCTTGCAGACCCAGCCTTGGCAGCCGTTTCCCGATCAATTGCTCTATAAACCGCACCCCGACGGTGAAGTTTGGTTCGCGCTTGAGCGCGCCGCCGATGAAGCCGGATACACGCCCTTCACGAAGGACCGTCCCAGCCGTCGTTTCACGGAGATGCTGGAGCAGTACCGTATCCTTCACGAGCAGGGCGAACAGACTCTGGAGTTGGAGCCGCAGCAGACCTTCAGCGGCAAGTCGCTGGCCCGGCATCTCGCCGATATCGGCAAGCTTTGCGGCAGGCACGGTGCTTCGAGCCTGCTCGACTATGGTTGTGGCAAGGCGCTGTTCTACGACCGCTTGCCAGGTGAACCCGACAGCAGCCGTCTGCGGCGACACGCGCAGCTTCCAGGCGTGACGGTGACTTGCTATGACCCAGGGTACAAACCCTTTTCCGATCCTTATGAGGGCCCATTCGACGGGGTTATCTCCACGGATGTCCTGGAACACATTCCCGAAGAGGATATCGGTTGGGTGCTGGATGAGATATTCGGCGCGGCCCGCAAGTTCGTCTATGTGGTTGCCGCTTGCTATCCAGCCCGCAAAACGCTGCCCAATGGCGAGAACGCGCACTGCACGCTGCTTAGTCCGGAATGGTGGGTCGGCCAGCTTGAAACCGCGGCGCGTCGCAAACCGGGGGTTCATTGGACGCTCTGCACGATTGAGAAAACCAGGATAGGCAAGCGGCGTCGCCTGCAAGACGGTACTGGCGCTCAGCGTCAGGCAGCTTGAGAGCAAGGACGCAAGAGAAACGGCGATGCTGAACTATGACAACATGGAGCTTGCATACGAGCCTTATCCAATCGGCGTGACGCGACCGGCGTTGCCTGAGGCGGAGTATCGTGCGCTGGTTGCGAGCTTTCCCTCCGCGGATAAGATGCGCTTCAAGCCCGATAAGGGTGGCAAGTACTCGCTGTCGCAAGTGAACAATCCTGCCGAGTACAACCGTTTCATTCGTGAAACGCCGCCCTGGCGACGGTTTCATGCCTATATCAAATCACCCAAGTTCATCGAGGGGGCGCTGGCGATGTTGTTGCGGCACAACATCGACCTGGGGTTTCCCATGCCCGCTTTGCGCGAACGACTCTATCTCAAGCTCCGCGCCATCAAACGTGGCAACCCGGTGCCTCATTTTCCCCGCCTGAAGGCACGGTTTGAATTCTCCGCCATGCCCATTACAGGCGGCAATATCCTGCCGCACAGCGATCATGCTAAGAAGTTGATCACTATGGTGATCCCAATGCTTGATGAGGGTGAGTGGGACGAGAGCTGGGGCGGCGGCACCTCGATGGTTTGGCCAAAGGATCGCAGCCGGGCTTTCAATCGGGTCAACAACTATCTGGATTTCGACGAGGTGGAGCGCGTCAGAACCTTCCCCTTCCAGAGAAACCAGTGCCTCGTATTCATCAAAACGGATTTTTCCTGGCATGCGGTCTGGCCAATGACTGGCGATGATCCGGATAAGTTGCGTCGAACCTTGACGATTAACATTGAAAGCAGTTAAGGCTGGCTCACGTGCGCCGGAATGGGCGCAGGGGAAAGGGAGCCGGTATTCATGAGCAACAGGTTCGTCAAGGACCCGAAGGGCGGCTTCCTTTGGAACCGGCGCAGACGCTTCGCCTATAGCCGGTTGAAGCGCATCGCGCGGCGGTATGGTTTCAACATCTATCGCCGTCACATCATCTGGCAGACGGATTCTGAGTTTCTTGCGGTGCAGAAAGTCATCGAGGAACGCGAGATCGTACACATTCCCTACGACCGCTGTTATGTCCTGCTGGAAGCCAGCCGCAAAACAAGGCATTTGCCCGGGGACATCGCCGAGTGCGGTGTGCGCTTCGGCGCTTCGACTCTTTTTATCGCCGCGGGTATGGGCCGGGACGGCGATAAGACGCTTCACGCGTTCGACTCTTTTGCGGGTTTATCGGAACCTGGAGAGCACGACGTCGCCAAAGAGTCCCAGCATGTTTGGGAAAGCGGCGAATTGGCCGTGGCCGAAGCCACCTTCCGCGACAATCTGCGTGATTACGCCGGACACATCGAAGTTCACAAGGGCTGGATTCCAGAGCGTTTCCCCGATGTAGAGGGTAAGCGTTTCTCCCTCGTCCATGTCGATGTGGATCTTTACGAGCCGACTTTGGACGCACTGGCGTTCTTCTATCCCCGGACCAGTCCGGGCGGCATGATTCTTTGTGACGATTACGGGTCCGCCAACTGTCCGGGCGCGAAGAAAGCGGTGGATGAATTCTTCGCCGACAAGCCAGAGGCGGTACTTTCTCTTCCGACCGCCCAATCTCTGGTCATTAAGCAATAATTTGCTCAGTTAGGCCTTTTGATTGACCGGACTTTTGGCGGTTTCAGAGGTGCTGGACGTGATCCGGCCGCTGTCCAGATGCCAGACTTCGTCGGCGACCGCCAGCAGAGCGGGTCGGTGAGTGACGGCAATGATCGTCACCTGTCCTGCCAACGCGCGGATGCGCTTGCAGATATCCTGTTCCGATTTCGGATCAAGCGCGCTGGTCACCTCGTCGAGAAGCAAGAGCTTGGGCTTCAGTGCAAGGGCTCTGGCAAGCGCGACCCGCTGACGCTGGCCACCCGATAGACGGGTGCCGCGTTCGCCTACCACGGTGTCCAGGCCCTCCGGAAGCTTGGTTACGTAGTCCCAGGCCCCCGCGACTTTCAGGCTCTCCTCCACATCGGCCTCGCTGATGCGCGGGTCGCCCAGCGTGACGTTGGCGCGCACGGTGTCATGGAACAGAGCTAGTTCCTGGGGTACGTATCCGACCATGCCGCGCCACTGGTGCAGATCCAGATCTTCCAATGACCGGCCATCGAGAAGAACCTGACCGCTTTGCGGCCGGTGCAACCCCAGGATCAGGTCGATGATCGATGTCTTGCCGGCGCCTGAGGGGCCGGTCAGCACATAGATTCGGTTGGCTACAATGCGCGCCGAGAAATCCTTGAGGATTGGCAGGTCCTTGTGGCCGAAGGATACCTTGTCCAGCTCTATGCTCTGATTGAGCGACGGGACGCCGCGCCCTTGGTTGCTTTCCTGTTCCTTGCGCGCTTCTTTTATGAGGCTCTGCACGGCAACGTGCGCCGCTTCGAACACAACTGACTTCTGGAAATACTGCTGCACTTTACCGACCGCGCCCAGGGTCTGGATCAAGATGACGCCGACGACCAACAAGGGCGTTACCGGCGAACCCATGACGTCCGTGGCGATGAAGAAACTGATCGTCATGACCAGGACGATCAAGACCTCCTCGGCAGAGGTGCGGGCGACGTTGGAAATGACTTGTCGATGGAGGGCTTTTTGCAGCTGAGCGATGCGATCGGTGAACAACCTCTCAAGGCCTTCGTGTTTGGCCATGGCTTTGAGGGGTTTCATATTGTTGAGCGCATCGCTGAGGTGGATCACAAGCTCGGCCGTACGCTTTTGCTGCCGGTAACCCGCCTTTTTTGAAAGGCGTACCAGGAAGTTCAAGGACCCAGCGATGCTGACGCCGACGATAATGGCGTAAAGAGCGGCCTCCCACGAAATCGTAAGGGCGACGATAATCAGCACCAGCGCGCGTATCGACTCCGCCATGACCCGTGCGGCCATGAAGTAACTCTGTCCCGCCTGCGTTGCGTCGACGCTGACGGCGTTCGCCATCCGGCCAACCGGCTGTGAAGTGAAATAGGACCAACGCGCCGCCATGACGTTCTTCAATAAGCGCGCCCGCAGACCAGTCGAAACGCGGGCCACCGCATGCGCCACATGATTCATGGCGACAATTGTCAGAGTCGCCTTGAGGATGACCGCCACGACAATGAGCGACAACAGGTTCATCAGGTTGACGCTCAATCCGATGGAACCAAGTAGACCCGAAATCAGATCATAGGCAAGCGATCCCTCGGCACTCTGGTTCATCGCCACCGACAGCAGGGGCAGGAAGCTCGCCATGCCGAGTCCCTCGGCAAAGGACGCCAGAACCAGCGCGATCAAGACCGTCCAGGGATTGGCGTCCGGAGACTTGAAGAAAACCTTCAGGAGGTGGCGCATAAAAAGCGAGTATCCTTGGTATCGGGCGAGTTCGGTTTGCTGGCGGCCATCATGCCGCAGGACCGGTTCATTCGCAAATGCCCGGGACGGTTATTGAGACGCGGAGTTACTGACTCGGCAGGCGCTCGGCGACCTGCTCGGGGGAAAGCCTGGAAACCTTATCCAGTTCGACGCGCACATCACCCATACCAATCTTCGCTTCGATCAGGCGTGGAATGATGGGCCCACCGTCATAAGCACGGACCAATGTGAACCTCAAGCCGTCCGGATAGGGGGCTTGGCGCCGTTCCTTGTCGGTGAACCCGGCCATCCAATCGAGCCGCATTTCGCAGAAGAAACTGCCGTCGGAACCTTTCTCGGGTAAATGTTCAATGGTCATGTCGTAAAGTCTGCGCCCGTCGAACACCAACTCTCTGGCGGTGCAGTCGTTGCGGCTTTCGGCGCGTTCCAGCATCCAGGCAAAGCTACTCAACGGGTCAAAACTTTGGCGCCGCAAGTCCTCCGCTATGGCCTCGCGCTCATCATCCTGGACCGGGTCCGGCGAAGCCATCAACGCAGACGCCTCTTCGCCGTGAGATACCTCCGACCAACGGAACTTCTTCTCTTTGCGGTACTCGGTGCGGAAATAATGTGGTTTGAAGCGCTCTTCATCGCGCGAACCGCGGGCGGAGGCGTCAACGGTGAACATAGGTGAGAAAAAGGCCGGCAACCCATCCTTTTCCATATGCAGTTCGACGCTATAGGATTCGCGGTCCATAGCGACCAGAAGGTCGGCTTTCATGCTGTATATGCCCGCCACGTAGATATCGTATGACAGGCGGAAACCCGTGGGTTCGGCAGCGATAACCGGCGTCACCAATAGAGATAGGGTGACGGCGATTGGAGCAAAAAAGAACCGCTGCATCTTCGTTATGTTCATTCGTTTCTGAATCTCCATCTCCTGCAAAATAGGCCCGTAGGATTCACATTGGAAGAGGATCGCAATTGTAACACTCTACGTAGCGGTACCAGGAATCCTCCCCGCTATTGCGATCAACACCTGTTGACCCTCAACGCAGCTAAGATTTGAACTCTGCGGCAATCTCTTATATGAAGCCGCAGGTAAGCCCGCGAGACCGAATGATCGAATTCGGCTGGATTCGGACAGAACAGACAATAACCAATGGGGGCCGCGACGCTGCGGGGGCTGCAGGACGATGCCTAGATTGACCCATCTCGATCGCCTTGAGGCGGAAAGCATCGAAATCATGCGTGAGGTTGTGGCGGAATGCCGCAATCCCGTGATGCTCTATTCGATCGGTAAAGACTCCTCGGTCATGCTTCATCTGGCCCGCAAGGCGTTCCATCCGTCGGTGCCGCCTTTCCCGCTCATGCACATCGATACCACTTGGAAGTTCCGCGAAATGATCGCCTTTCGCGACAGGACGGTGGCCGAGGTGGGCATGAAGTTGATCACCTATACGAACGAAGAGGGCCGCAAGCAGGGCGTTACACCTTTCACCCACGGCTCGGCGGTCTATACGGACATTATGAAAACCGAAGCGCTGAAACAGGCGCTTGACCTGCACGGCTTTGATGCCGCGTTCGGCGGCGCACGGCGCGACGAGGAAAAGTCGCGTGCCAAGGAGCGTATTTTCTCCTTCCGTGCGCCCGGGCATCGCTGGGACCCCAAGCGTCAACGGCCGGAGCTCTGGAACCTCTACAACACGCGCATCAAAAAGGGCGAGAGCATTCGTGTTTTTCCCCTGTCGAACTGGACCGAACTGGATATCTGGCAGTACATCTACCGGGAAGAAATTCCCATCGTGCCGCTTTACTTCGCCGATGAACGACCGGTGGTCGAGCGCGACGGCGCACTCATCATGGTTGATGACGAGCGGCTGCCCTTGGCCGAAGGCGAAACGCCGCAGATGCGGCTTGTGCGTTTCCGAACGCTCGGGTGCTACCCCTTGACCGGTGCCATTGAAAGCCCCGCGCGCTCCTTGGCGGAGATCGTGGCGGAAACGCTGGCGGCCAAGACCTCCGAGCGCAGCGGACGGGTGATCGATCATGACGGCGCTGGCTCCATGGAACGCAAAAAGCAGGAGGGCTACTTCTGATGACGGCGCCGGATAGCCCAAGCCCCGAGGTGCTGACCGCGGAAACGGTGGAAGAATACCTGAAGGCTCAGGACGACAAGGATTTGCTGCGGTTTATCACCTGCGGCAGCGTCGACGACGGGAAGTCCACCTTGATTGGGCGTCTGCTCTATGAGTCAAAGCTGATTTTCGAGGATCAGCTTGCCACGCTGGAGGCGGATTCCAAGAAAGTCGGTACCCAGGGCGAAAAACTCGATCTGGCCTTGCTGGTCGATGGTCTGCAGGCCGAGCGCGAGCAGGGTATAACCATTGACGTGGCTTACCGGTTTTTTTCCACCGATGCCCGTAAGTTCATCGTCGCCGACACACCGGGGCACGAGCAGTACACCCGTAACATGGCGACCGGGGCTTCCACGGCGTCCGTCGCCGTCATTCTGATCGATGCCCGCAAGGGCGTTCTGACCCAAACCCGCAGGCACAGCCGTATTGTCTCGTTGGTCGGCATCCGCCATGTGGTCGTGGCCATCAACAAGATGGATTTGGTCGGCTACGACGTCTCGGTCTTTGAGAAGATCGAGCAGGAGTACCGGACTGCTGTCGCAGATCTTGGCTTTGCGGATATCCACTGTGTGCCGGTCTCGGCGCTGGACGGCGAAAACGTCGTGCAGCCCAGCCAGAAGATGCCCTGGTACAACGGGCCGACCTTGCTCAGCTACCTGGAGACGGTCCCGGTCGCGGATGCGGCCCTAGCGCAGAAATTCTGCATGCCGGTGCAGTGGGTCAACCGACCAAACCTCGATTTTCGCGGGTTTTCCGGGCGTATCGCCGGGGGGACCGTTCGCTGCGGCGACTCGATTCGCGTGCTTCCTTCCGGGGTGGAGAGCAGGGTGCGCTCAATCGTGACCTTCGACGGTGAACTGGACGAGGCGGGCGCCGATCAATCCGTGACCCTGACCTTGACCGATGAAGTCGATGTCAGCCGCGGCGATGTGATCGCGGCCGCCGCGCAACCGCCGCAGGCCGCCGATCAGTTCGAGGTAAAACTACTATGGATGGCCGAGCATCACTTGATGCCGGGGCGAGCCTACACGGTGAAGATCGGCACGAAACAGGTGACCGGTACGGTGACCGATATCAAGCATCTGATCGACGTCAATTCCGGCGCGCACCTGGCGGGCAAGGCGGTCGAGTTGAACGAGATCGCGGTGGTCAATATTTCCTTCGATCGCCCGGTGGTCTTCGAACCGTATCAGCAGAACCGGACGCTCGGTGCGTTCATCATGATCGATCGTATGACCAATGACACGGTCGGTGCGGGCATGATCGACTTCGCCTTGCGCCGTGCATCCAATATTCATTGGCAGGCGCTCGACGTATCGAAGGAATCCCGCGCTACATTAAAGAATCAAACGGCGCGTTGCTTATGGTTCACGGGCCTTTCAGGGTCGGGCAAGTCGACCATCGCAAACCTTCTGGAAAAGCGATTGCATTCCCTGGGCAAACACACCTACCTGCTGGACGGCGACAATGTGCGCCATGGTCTCAACCGAGACCTAGGCTTCACGGAGACGGACCGTGTTGAGAACATACGCCGGGTTGCCGAAGTATCTCGATTGATGGTCGATGCGGGATTGATTGTGCTGGTTTCCTTTATCTCGCCCTACCGGTCGGAACGTGATTTGGCACGTTCGCTCTTTGATGAGGGCGAGTTCCTGGAAGTCTTCGTGGATACGCCGCTGGCGCTTTGCGAGGCGCGCGATCCCAAAGGCCTCTACGCCAAGGCCAGACGCGGCGAGATCAAGAACTTCACCGGCATAGACAGCGGCTACGAGCCGCCGGAAAAACCGGAAATGCGTCTGGAAACCGCGGACCTCTCGCCTGAGCAAGCAGTGACCTTACTCCTGGATTACCTCAAGGAGCACTAGTAAGCGCCCAGGAGCTTTGGCAGCCAGAGCGAGATGGCCGGGAATGCGGCCAGGATCGCCAACCGCAAGAGGTCAATACCGACGAAGGGCAGGATGCCGCGCATGATGTCTTGCATGGCGATATCCGGCGCAACGCTTCGGATGACGAAGAGATTCATGCCCACCGGCGGCGTGATGAGCCCCAATTCAACCGTCACCACGGCGACAATGCCGAACCAGACCGGATCGAAACCGCTTTCCAGGATCAAGGGATAAAAGATCGGCACGGTCAGCAGGATCATGGCCAAGCTGTCCATGAAGCAGCCGAATATCACGTAGAAGACCAGAATGACGATCAGTACCTGCCAGGGCGCCAGGCCCCATTCGCGGATCAGTTCGACCATGCCGAAGGACAACTGGGAGACCGACAGCAGGAATCCGAAAATCTCCGCGCCAATGATGATCAGGAAAAGAGCGGCTGAGGTGACGACGGTATCGCGCAAAGCTTGCGCGAAAGCTTGCCGTTTCAGCCCCCGCGCCAAAGCGACCAACAGGGTCAGCATGGCGCCGGCGCCAGCGGCCTCGGTCGGCGTAAAAATGCCGCCGTAAAGACCGCCCATGACGGTTGCGAAGAGTAAGGCCACAGGGGATGCGCGCCATAGCAAGGGCCACAGAGGTTCGTCCTGTAGCGCCTCCGGGCGTCCCGCATCTTCAGGGTGCAGCTTTAAATGCAGGACGATGACCAGCAGGTAGAGGGCGAAGGCGAGTAGCCCGGGCAGAACGCCCGCCAGGAACAAGGCGCCGACCGACTGCTCGGTGATCAGGGCATAGAGCAACAGCGCTATGCTGGGTGGGATCATGATGCCCAGTGTGCCGCCAGCGGCCAGACTGCCGCTTGCCAAGCGGTTGCTGTAGCCCTGGCGCTTCATCTCCGGTAGCGCCACCCGACCCATCGTGGCGGCGGTGGCAAGGGATGAGCCGGAGACCGCGGCAAAGCCCGCACTGGCGGTCACCGAAGCCAAGGCGAGGCTGCCCCGCCAGCCGCCCATCAAGCGCCGGGCCGCTGCGAAAAGGTCTTTGGAGAGTCCAGTCTGGGCGGCCAAATTCCCCATCAGGAGAAACAAGGGAATCATGGTGAACGAGTAGTTGCTCGCCACTTCGAAGGGACCTGTCATGAAGAGCGAGACCGCTGGCTGCCAGCCGACGATCGCGGCAAACCCGCCCGCACCGGTCAGGATCATTGCCAGCGCCACCGGACAACGCAGCACGATCAACAAAAGTAAAATGCCGATTGCCAGGAATCCGATAGCCTCGGGGCTCATCAGCTCGACTCCGCTCGATGGTGGCGTGTCACGGCGCGAAGCACGGCAGCGAGTGCAAAAGCGGCGGAGGTGATGGTTATGAAACCGTGGAACAGGAAGAGCGGTATCTGCATATCCTGAGTCGCATCGCCCCGCTGTAGCGCGGTCAAGGTCTCCCAGGCGAAATTCCAGGCCATCAGACCACCCACACAACCGGCCAGGATCAGCCATAGCCGGTCCAAATACTGGCGTAGCGCCAGAGGGAAACGCGCCGTCAGGAATTCCACCCTGATCAAGCCTTCACCGGCAGCAAGTGGCAGGGCTGCGAAAATCAGAACGAGAAGCGCATAGCTGGCGGCCTCGATCGCGCCAGGAATCAGCAGGTCTATGGCGCCGCCACTGCTATCGTAAAGGATGCGCGCCAGAATGCTGGCAGCGACCACTAGCAGCAGGAATCCTAGGGCTGCCGAGGACAGAGCAACACTGATCGCAACGAGGCGCGGCATGGCCTTCCTTTACCGCGCCACCGGCGCGGTCCCGTATTCAATTGGCGATCATGGCACGGCAGTCGGCGACATAGCCTTTGAAATCCGCGTAGGTCTGGCGTGCCGGAAGCCCTTGGGCCTCCAATTCGGTCAGATAGGATTCCGTAACCCGTTGACCCGCCTCTTCCCAGGCGGCGGTTTGCGCGTCGGAGAGTTGGTAAATCGTGCCGCTTGCCGCGGCTGCCTCACGCCCGACAATATCGCCCTGATCATAACCCCGTCCGGCGATCACCGCCCATTTCATCCCGGAATTGGCATCGATCGCCGCTTTTCCCGCGGCACCAAGCCGGTCGTAGGCCGCCTTGTTCATGGTTGCGACGAAAGCCAGGGAGTAGAGGCCGATCTCCGTGTGATTGGGCGCAACCTCGTCTACACGAAAACCCTTCACTGCTTCCCAAGGCAGCATGAAGCCATCGATGGTTCCGCGTTGAGTCGCCTCGTAGATTCCGGGGGCGGGCATTCCTACGGGTTCCGCACCCAGCTCCTCCAACAGTTTACCGATCACCGTCGTCGGGCGGCGAATCTTCAGGCCCTTCAGGTCGTCCAGGCTGGTGACCGCTTTATCGCGCGTGTGCAGATGGCCGGGGCCATGCACATGCACATAGAGCACCTTGGTGTCCTCGTACTCCGAATCCAGCACACCGCTGTCGTAGAGCTTCTGGAACGCGCAGGAGCCTTCCTCCGCTGTCTTGAACAGCCCAGGAAGCTCGACGATTTGGCTCAGCGGAAAACGATTCGCAGTATAGCCCTGTACCGTCCAGGCGATCTCGGCAATGCCGTTCTTGGCGTTGTCGTAGCCCGCGGGCGCTTTGCCCAGGGTCTGTGCCGGGAAAACCTTCACCTCCAGTTCGCCGCCGGACGCCTGTTCCACGCTTCGTGCCCAGTCCTCGAAGATTACCTGATTCTGCCAGGATCCGGCTGGCATGAAGTGCGCGTAACGCAGCGTCGTCTCCGCCGCGCTCGTGTCCGTCGGCTGCCCCATGCTCCAAAGCGAACCAGCAATCAGGCCTGCAACGATAGCTTTTTTCATTTCGGTCGTTCCCCTGTTTTCTCGCGTCCGGCCGGGGCCAACCCTGCCCACGCGCAGCTTGCGGATCGGGCGTGAGCCTAGCGCCCCAACTCGACAATGCAAGTGCATAGCAAAGCTATAACCCCTCTGCATCTCCGGGAAACGGCGGCCTTGAGTCCGTTGGCGACCTGACCGCAGCGTCAAGAGACGGCGTGGCCCCCGAACCTCGTGGATGCGCTCACGGACCGCGACCAAATCACCCCGGTTTGCGGGTTTGTGCAAGACGGTGGCGAACCTGCTGTTAACGCTGTCGATCATGCGTTTTGAAGTTTGTGCAAAATTTTTCTTGCACCGTGGATTCATTGGTCTTATATCCGCATTCGTTGTCGTCAATCGCACGTGCCTGTGGTTGGGCCTAGTCGCGGGATCGGATCATCGGTTCCCCCCAGCTTAAAGCAACGACGTAAGACGGCTTTTTTGGTCTCTGCCGGCGAGTCCAACCGCCGGGGTCACTGAAGAGGCGCTTACTGTTTGCCATAGCCGTGCGGAATGACACTTTCCAAAGACATTCCGTAAGACCGATGAAGGGTCATGATAATCTGCCTGCCTGAGCGGCTCGCGGATGCTTATGAACCTGGATATCGGCCACGTGACGCAAACATTCCCTTTCGTTCGCTTGAAGGAGGAGTGTGGGTCATGACGGATCGTATCCGTGACTATTTCAAGGCTCTCCCGCATGAGGAGCCGACCCTGGTTATTGATCTCGACGTGGTTCGCCAGAACTACCTCGGATTTGCGCGTGCATTGCCGGATAGCCGGATTTTCTATGCCGTAAAGGCCAACCCAGCGCCCGAGATCCTGTCTCTGCTGGCCAGCCTGGGAAGCTGTTTCGATACAGCTTCGCTGCAAGAGATCCGCATGGCTCAGGCCGCCGGTGCTTCAGCCGAGCGCATCTCGTTTGGCAATACGATCAAGCGGGAAAGCGATATCGCCCGCGCCTACCAGTTGGGTGTTCGGCTTTTTGCCTTCGACAGCGATGCCGAACTGGAGAAGCTTGCGCGTCAAGCACCAGGCGCCAAGGTCTTCTGTCGCATTCTTTGTGACGGCGAGGGTGCGGAGTGGCCGCTGTCGCGTAAGTTCGGTTGCGAGCCCCGGATGGCCGAGCGTTTGATGCTCCGCGCCGCCGAACTGGGCCTCGATCCTTACGGCGTTTCCTTTCATGTCGGCTCCCAGCAGGCCAATACCATGGCCTGGGACGCCGCCTTGGCAACGGTCGGTCAGATTTTCCGCCGCCTGGAGCGCCTGGGCGTCAATCTGCGCATGGTAAACCTGGGCGGCGGTTTCCCAACCCGCTACACCAGGGACGTGCCGAATGCCGAACGCTACGGCTTTGCGATTCGTGATGCGCTCAGCCGCCATTTCGGCAACCGGTTGCCCGAGACCATTATCGAGCCGGGCCGTGGCATGGTCGGAAACGCAGGTATGATCCGTAGCGAAATTCTCCTGATCAGCCGTAAAAGCGATGCTGAGACGCAGCGTTGGATATATCTCGACATCGGAAAGTTCGGCGGGCTTGCCGAAACGATGGACGAGGCGATTCGCTATCCGATTGAGACACCCTGCGACGGTGCCGAAACGGAGGGTGCCATTCTTGCCGGTCCTACTTGCGATTCGGCGGATGTGCTCTATGAGAAGCGACCCTATGCGCTGCCCGTCAGTCTGGAGATCGGAGATCTGCTGCTGATCGGTGCTACGGGCGCTTATACCTCAACCTATTCATCCGTGGCCTTTAACGGTTTTCAGCCGCTTAGAACCGTCTGTATCTAACTCCCGGAAGGAGGATCCTGTTATGATGAGAATCATTGAACAGCGTCCCCAGGACGCTATTGCTGTCGCCGCACTTCTGCAGGACGTGTTCAACGGCAGTCATACGCGCAAGACCGTTCATCGGCTGCGTAGCGGTCGCCTCCCGGCTGACGGCCTGGCTTTGGCCGCCTGGGAGAACGACGCCCTGATTGGCAGCGTCACCTTGTGGGACGTTGCGGTCGGCGAACCGCATCGCTCAGCCTTGTTGCTGGGGCCGCTCGCCGTTCGGTCCGAGCGGCGGGGTGAGGGTTTTGGAATCGGCTTGATGGAGGTGGCTTTGCGGCGTGCGCGCGCCAAGGGTCACGGGGCGATCCTTCTGGTCGGCTGTGCGTCTTATTACGGACGCTTTGGCTTCTCCACGCTGCCCACACGCTCGTTGACCCTGCCGGGGCCGGTCGAGCGCAATCGCTTCTTGGGCCTGGAGTTGCGGCCCGGCTGGTTGCGTGGTCTTTCCGGGATGGTGCGCCCCGCAGCGCCCCTCTTTTTCGAGCAGCGCGCGGTCGCCTGATCCGCAATCAATTTAGTGCTAGAGTGAACCGGGCCGGGTTGTCGGCCCGGTTCCGCGTTTTATCGAATTTTGAGACTTGATCGAGACGAGAGGGAGTTCTGCTATGGCTAACTGGCCCATTCATGCCAGCTTCGATGGCGACATGGTGATGATCGGTTTTGGTTCGATCGGTAAGGGAAGCCTGCCGCTGATCCTACGTCATATCGCCGTGGACCCGAAACGCGTTACCGTGATTTCGCCGGACGATAGCGGACGCCCGGAGGCCGAGGCGCTTGGCGTTACTTTCGTCAAGACTGCCATCACACCGGAAAATTTGGCCGCAACGCTCGATCCGTTGTTCACCAAGCCCGGTGGTTTCCTCGTCAATCTCTCGGTCGAGGTGTCATCGCTCGACTTGATCCGCTATGCCGCAACGAAAGACGCGCTTTACATCGATACCTGCATCGAACCATGGCCGGGCGGCTATACGGATCCCTCGCTATCACCATCCGAGCGTTCCAACTACGCCTTGCGTGAGACGGCCTTGGCGCTCCGCGCCGAACTGGGGACGGACAGCCCGACAGCCGTTCTGACCCACGGCGCGAATCCGGGCATGGTCAGCCATTTGGTCAAGCAGGCCTTGCTCAATTTGGCCAAGGATCTCGACGTGGCCACCGACGTCCCCAGAACCCGCGCTGGCTGGAGCGCGTTGGCGGAACGCCTGGGCGTGAAGGGCATACACATCGCGGAGCGCGATACCCAGGTCACGGGCCAACCCAAGCCAAAGGACGTGTTCCATAACACCTGGTCCATTGACGGTTTCATCTCCGAGGGTTTGCAGCCGACCGAGCTTGGTTGGGGTAGCTTCGAGGGCGACCTTCCCTTCGACGGCGGAGAGCATGCGTTCGGCGAGAAGGCCGCCATCTATCTGAATCGTCCCGGCTGCACCACCCGCGTCAGAACCTGGACGCCGGCCGCGGGCTCTATCATCGGCTACCTGATCACCCACTCGGAAGCGATCTCGATTGCCGATTACTTCACGATCAAGAACGCCGACGGCTCGCTGCGCTATCGCCCGACTTGCCACTACGCCTATCACCCCTGCGACGACGCAATCCTGTCGCTGCACGAGATGCAGGGCAATGGCCTGGAACCTCAGAGCCGCTTCCGCTTGCTCAATGACGAGATCATTCAGGGTATGGACGAGCTAGGCGTGCTGCTCTACGGCCATGCGAAGAATGCCTACTGGTACGGCTCGCAGCTTTCCATCGAGGAAGCGCGTGAACTGGCGCCCTACCAAAACGCAACCGGGCTTCAAGTGACCTCGGCCGTTCTTGCAGGCATGGTCTGGGCTCTGGAGAACCCGCGCCGTGGTGTCGTCGAGCCCGACGAGATGGATTTTGACCGGGTCTTGGAGATTCAAATGCCTTACCTCGGTCCGGTGATTGGGCAGTACAGCGACTGGACGCCGCTCAAGGGCCGCGAAGCATTGTTCCCGGAGGATGTGGACCGGGACGAGCCCTGGCGCTTCAAGAACGTCATCGTTCGCTGACAGTGGGAATATGGGTCCGGGCTGACGTTGATTCCTGAGGTTTAGCACGGCGGGCGGCTTGCTTTTTGTGGTGGGCCGGGTATTTTTGTTGATCAATTGTTCAACTTTCCGCGGGGCCGTGCGATCATGCCAAAGGTGGGAATGGAGCCGATCCGTCGGCGGCAACTGATCGCCGCAACCATCGAGGCAATACACGATCGCGGCTTTTGCGGCGTCACCATTGGCGAGATCGCGAAGCGTGCGGGGCTGTCCTACGGACTGGCGCATCACTACTTCGGCAGCAAGGAGCAGTTGCTGGCTGCCACTATGCGCCAGTTGCTGGATTCGCTGGGGCTGGAGCTACGCCAGCGTCTGGCTAAGGCGACCACACCCGATGAGCGAGTCCGAGCCATCATTGCCGCCAATTTCGGCGACACCCAGTTCACAAAAACGTTGATATCGGCTTGGTTGGCCTTCTATTTGCAAGCCCAGACCGGCCCTAATGCCCGCCGGCTGTTGCAGATTTATCAGATACGCTTGGCGCGTAACTTCGCCTATGCTTTCCGTGCTTATCTGCCCCCGGAGGAAGCGCGCGCTTGCGCGATCGGGGCGGCAGCCATTATCGACGGTCTCTGGCTGCGCTACGCACTCGCTGGACGGATACCTGATCCAGCGGACGCCATTGCCTGGGCCGAAGGTTTGATTTTCCGTCTGATCGGGAGACATGAGATTGCCTAGATCCTACACCGACGAGAGCGACTTCATCATCGTCGGCGCCGGGTCCGCCGGTTCGGCCATGGCCAACCGCCTGTCGGAAGACGGAGCCAACAGCGTCTTGGTGCTGGAATACGGCGGCAGCGATTTCGGTCCTTTCATCCAGATGCCGGCAGCACTCTCCTATCCCATGAACATGCGCACTTACGATTGGGGTTACTGGTCGGAGCCGGAGCCTCATCTGGGTGGGCGCAGTTTGGCTTGCCCGCGCGGCAAGGTGATTGGTGGGTCTTCCTCCATAAATGGAATGGTGTACGTACGCGGTCACGCTTGCGATTACGATACTTGGGAGGAAATGGGCGCCAAGGGATGGGGTTACCGAGATGTGCTTCCCTATTTCAAACGTCTGGAGAATTCTCACGGCGGCCAGGAGGGGTGGCGCGGCAACGACGGCCCCTTGCATGTCAGCCGCGGGAAGCAGAAAAATCCGCTTTACAGTGCCTTCATAGAGGCGGGTCGGCAGGCGGGGTATCCTGTCACGGAAGATTATAACGGCGCCCAACAGGAAGGCTTCGGCGCCATGGAGATGACAATCTGGAAGGGGCGTCGCTGGTCCGCGGCCAACGCCTACCTGAAACCGGTGCGCGCACGCGCCAATCTGGAAATGCGTACGCGCACGATGGTTCGCCGCATTCTCTTCGATGGCAAACGTGCCGTTGGCGTTGAGGTCGACCGGGGTGGCCGCATCGAGCGTTATCACGCCCGCCGCGCCGTCATAATGGCGGCGTCCTCGATCAACTCGCCGAAGATTCTCATGCTCTCGGGCATAGGTCCGGCCGCGCAACTCCGCGAACAAGGGATCGAGGTTGTCGCCGACCGCCCGGGCGTTGGGGAAAACCTGCAGGACCACCTTGAGCTTTACCTGCAGATGGAATGCCTGCAGCCCATCACACTGTATAAGCACCTGAACCTGATTTCCAAGGGTATGATCGGTCTGCGTTGGCTGCTGTTCAAAAACGGCCTGGGAGCGACCAACCATTTTGAGTCGGCAGCCTTCGTCCGCTCCAAGGCAGGGGTCAAGTACCCTGATATTCAGTATCATTTCCTGCCGGTCGCCATTCGCTACGACGGCAAGGCGCCCGCCAAGGCGCACGGCTTCCAGGCCCATGTTGGTCCCATGCGTTCGCCCTCGCGCGGCTGGGTGCGTCTGCGCTCCGGCGATCATCGCGATGCGCCGAGAATTCAGTTCAACTACATGTCCTCGCCGCAGGATTGGGAGGATTTCCGAACCTCCATCCGCATGACGCGGGAGATTTTCTCACAACCCGCTTTCGCGCCTTATGTGGGCCGCGAGATCACACCGGGCGTTGCCGTTCAGGAGGATGCCGCGCTGGACGATTTCATCCGCGAGGCCGTGGAGAGCGCCTATCACCCCTGTGGCACCTGCCGCATGGGCGCTGCAGACGATGTGAACGCCGTGGTTGACCCGGAGTGCAGGGTCATAGGCGTCGAAGGACTCTACGTTGCCGATTCCTCGATCTTTCCAAGGATCACGAACGGCAACCTGAATGGCCCCTCAATCATGGTCGGCGAGAAGGCAAGCGATCATATTCTGGACCGCGAGCCCTTGCCGTCTGCCAATCAGGAACCCTGGATCAACCCGAATTGGCAGACCAGCCAGCGCTGAGGAAACCCAGCAGCGAAGAAACTTTGCACGACCGGGAAAAGCATCCTACATCTATCAGCATGATCGAAGATTTTACCGACCCACAGATCGAACGCTATGCCCGCCACCTGGTGTTGCCGGAGATCGGTGACGAGGGGCAGGCGCGTTTGCTGAGTGCCAGCGTGCTGATCGTCGGCGCGGGTGGTCTTGGCTCGCCGCTGTTGCTCTATCTGGCTGCTGCCGGTGTTGGCCGTTTGGGCGTCGTCGAGGACGATAGCGTCGATCTGTCGAACCTGCAGCGCCAGGTTTTGCACGACACGCCCGCCGTGGGCAGCCACAAGGGCGACAGTGCCCGTGAGCGCCTGGCCGCGATCAATCCGGAGGTCGAGGTGACGCTCCACAAGACGCGCCTGACGGCGGAGAACGCGGGCGAGATCGTCGCTGGCTATGATCTGGTGGCCGACGGGTCGGACAACTTCGCCACCCGCTTCCTGGTTAACGATGCCTGCTATCTGGCCGGGAAGACTCTGGTATCGGCGGCAATCATGCGCTTCGACGGACAGCTTTCGACCTTCAAGGCGCACCAGCGTCACGAAGGGGAGGAGGCGCATCCTTGCTACCGCTGTCTCTTTGGCGAGCAGCCGGAGCGTGATCCCAAGCAGTCCTGCGCCGATGTCGGGGTGCTGGCCAGTCTGCCGGGCGTGATGGGCAGCCTGCAAGCCACCGAGGTCATCAAGGAAATTACCGGCGCGGGCGACTCTCTTTCGGGCCGCCTGCTGCTCTACGACGCCCTTTCGACCAGCTTCCGGGTGATCCGCGCCAAGCCCGACCCGGCCTGCCTGCTCTGCGGCCCGCAGGCGCGCATCACCAGCCTGGACCCGGCCCGCTACCGCCCCGAAGAAGCCGTCTGCGAGAGCTGAAATCTTAGGTTGAAATACTTAGATTTTTGAATAACTCTGCCTAATTAACGATACGATTTTCAGGCGGAATTATGAACGAATCGAAAGTGCAATGCCCGGTTTGCTTGAATGCACACGGCGGGGAATGTATCAAAATTGCATTGGCTTCAATTGATGCTGCAAAATATCAGTGTGATATTTGCGGTCAATTTCAACTAGATGGTCTAACCTTGCTAACGCGGCTGGGTGCGGACAATCAAGAGTTTGACCAGGTTCAAAGAGCGGCGATTACTCACCGCATAAGAAATCTGAATGATGAAGCGGGCCAAATACCGGCTCTTGATTCGGACTGGCTTGGTGAGTTCAAAGATCACGCGGCCTTACCTACCCCAGCAACGCAAATGCTGAATCTGATTAGATATGTTGGATGGTACGTGCACAAAAACGGTGCTCACCTTAAACAGCTTCCGATTGAATTGTATGCAGTAATTGGCGCTCCTAACCCTGAACGGGTTGCCGAATTAGCTGTTGAATTGAAAGCAGAAGGTATTCTGAAAGGAGTTGATGTTAGTAACCTGCAAGATAAAGGCCTAATCGATGTCGATTTAACGACAAGAGGGTGGAAAGAATATCAAATGGAATATGAAGGTAAAAAGTCAGGAGGTTATTTTTTTATTGCACTTCAGTTTCATGATGAGATTCTTGATCCATTGATAAAAACATATATTAAACCAGTTATTGAAAAAGAACTCGGCTTCAAGGCGCAAGATATGCGCGATGTAGCAAGAGCTGGAATAATTGATGAAATAATGCGGCAACAAATTCGAGATTCGACACTCGTTATTGCAGATCTGACTCATGACAACGCAAACGTATATTGGGAAGCGGGATTTGCGGAAGGCTTGAAAAAGCCGGTAATTTATATTTGTGAGGAATCAAAATTTAACCGAAAAGACAGGTACTTTGATACAAGTCACTGTACGACTGTCACATGGAAGGCTGACGCGCCAGAAGATTTCAGTGCGCGCCTACTCGAGACAATCAAACGGTCACTCCAACTAGAGGTCAAATAGTTAGCTTGACTGTTTTTCCCTAGAACATTGTCTCCAGGACCCGGTCGGGCGGCGTGTGGCCGTCGGCAAAGGTCTTGATGTTGATGATCACCTTTTCGCCCATGGCGATACGCCCCTCGATTGTGGCCGAGCCCATGTGCGGCAGCAGGATCACATTGTCCATCTTCAAGAGCTTGGGATTGACCGCCGGTTCGTGCTCGAAGACATCGAGCCCGGCGCCCGCCAGTTCGCCCCGGTCCAACATGCGGGTCAGGGCGTTCTCGTCCATGACCTCGCCACGGCTGGTGTTGACGATGTAGGCCTGCGGCTGCAACAGCTTCAGGCGCCGCGCCGACAGCAGATGGTAGGTCGCGGGGGTATGCGGGCAGTTGATCGAGATGATGTCCATGCGGGCCAGCATCTGGTCCAGGCTGTCCCAATAGGTCGCCTCCAACTCGGCCTCGAGGTCCGGGTGGACCCGGCGGCGGTTGTGATAGTGGATCGATAGCCCGAAGCCCTTGGCCCGGCGCGCCACGGCGGTGCCGATGCGGCCCATGCCGATGATCCCCAGGCGTTTGCCCCAGATGCGGTTGCCCAGCATGTGGGTGGGTCCCCAGCCGCTCCATTCACCGTCGCGCAGCAGACGCTCGCCTTCGGTCAGGCGGCGCGGCACGGCAAGGATCAGCGCCATGGTCATATCTGCGGTGTCCTCCGTCAGGACACCGGGGGTATTGGTCACGGTGATGCCACGCTGGCGCGCCGTTTTGATGTCGATATGGTCGACGCCGGTGCCGAAGGAGGCGATCAGCCGAAGCTTTGGCCCGGCCTGCGACAGGACGGCGGCGTCAATGCGGTCGGTCACGGTCGGCACCAGGATTTCGGCAGTCTTCACCGCCTCCACGAGTTGCGCCTGGCTCAAAGGTTTGTCGTCCAGGTTCAGTTTCGTGTCGAACAGCTCCATCATCCGCGTCTCGATGACGTCTGGAAGACGGCGAGTGACAATGACCAGAGGCTTCTTCGATGGAGCCATTCTTTTCTCCCTTCAGGACGGCCGACGGATAGGACGGCGACAAAGCGAACTTGCGTGGCGCTGGCGGTCCCTTAGCAAGACCCTATGGCCTTTGTCCAGATTAACACAAGCAGCCTTCGTGTAAGTCCAGAATGATGAGGGGGCTAGCAGTCTCTTCAAAGTGGCCGATAGTGTTGACGCGAGCACCAAACCCTGCGACAGCAGAAGGTCGGCTGGCCGTGAAGGTCGTCCGAGTCGCGGTGCGGGCTTGAGTAGCGATCCCTGCCGACGGGGTGGAGAGGGTTTGACGTATGACGGGCAGAAGAGGAAGGCAAGTCGTTTTAAACGCGCTTTTCTGCTTCGGTCTGTTGTTTTCAACCTACGCCGAAGGCCTGGCCCAGCAGGCGGGCAGCGAGACCCGCGAAATCGAGCGGCCGGGCCGGACCGGTCTTCCACTGCCCCGGTTTGCCTCCTTTCGATCAGATGAAGTCAACCTGCGCACCGGCCCAGGTGTGCGCTATCCGATCGAGTGGGTCTACCGGCGGCAAGGGCTGCCCGTTGAAATCGTCGATGAATTTGAAACCTGGCGGCGGGTTCGCGATTGGGAGGGCACGCTGGGCTGGGTTCACCAATCCATGCTGAGCGGTCGCCGCACCCTTCGCGTCCAGGGCGACCAGGTCGCCTTGCGACGGGAGCCTTCGGAGAGTGCGGCCCTGGTGGCTTGGCTGGAAGGCGGCGTCATCGGTGAGCTCAAGGGCTGTGACGGTGGCTGGTGCAGGGCCGAGGTTGCGGGTTATGACGGCTGGCTGATGCGGAGCGATTTCTACGGCACCCTGCCGCGCGAAGATTTGCAGTGACTTGACCCTGGCGGCTTCAACGCCGATATCTGTGGGCGCCCATAGCCCAGCAAATGATCTGAAATATGAATTTTAGTACGCACAAGTTTTTTCCCGACCGACTGTTTGCGGCATTGCTGTTGGCACTGACGGTCCTGGCAATGGCATTGCCCCAGGCTGCTGCAAAGCCGTTGCGGTTGATGGCGTACGGCGATTCCTTGATTCACGGCTATGGTCTGGGTCCCGGTGAAACCTTTCCGGATCAGCTTCAGGACGCCCTGGATGAAGCCGGATACGACGTGACCGTCATCAACGCCGGCAATTCCGGCGAGACGACGGCGGGCGGTCGTGCTCGGCTGGACTGGAGTCTGGCGGAGAGTCCAGATGCGGTGCTTTTGCTGTTGGGCGCCAACGATATGCTTCGCGGCATCGATCCTGCCGAGGCAAAGGCCAATCTTTCCGCCATTATCGAAGCATTGCAGGCCCGCGACATAGAGATACTGCTCGCCGGTATGCGCGCGCAGCCGGGGCTTGGAGCTGATTACGTCGACGCGTTCAACGCGCTCTACCCGGCGCTGGCCGAAACCTACCAAGTGCCGCTCTATCCCTTTTTCCTTGAGGGCGTGGCGGCCGTGCCGCCGCTGAATCAATCCGACGGTTTGCATCCCAACGCCGATGGCGTGGCGCGGATTGTCGAAGCAATCCTGCCCAGTGTGACGGGTTTGCTCGATCAACTCCGAGAGGCGCCTAGATGACGGATGGGCCAACGGGAATCGAATCGGTGTTTGTGGCAGGGCGGGGGCAAGGTGCCGACTGGAGCGCTTGTCTAAGCGCTGCACTGGCGGAGATCGGACGCTTGCCTGACCGGGCGAACATCGGGTTCATCTATGCGACTGACGAACTGGCGAAGGACTGGGACGATATCCTGGTTGCCTTGCGGTCTAGAACATCGGTTGACAACTGGCTTGGCACGGTTGGTGTTGGGGTGGCGGCAAGCGGATGGGAGGCTCACGATCAGCCCGCTCTTGTGTTGCTGATCGGACGCCTGCCGGAAGAGGATTTTCGCGTTTTCGGACCGTTGGTCGACAGCCTTTCCGACCTTGAAACCAAGCATGGCGCGTGGCTTGGGGATAAGCACCCGACACTGGCGCTGGTGCATGCCGATCCGACAAATCCGCACATTGCCGACATGATTCCGGCGCTCAGTCAGGTCAGCGGCTGCTTTTTGGTTGGCGGATTGACTGCGAGCCGAAGCCCAAGCCAACCGCAGGCCGCAGGTGGGGCGGTGACAGGTGGTTTGAGCGGCGTATTCTTTGGCTCGCGGGTTTTGGCGGCGACGGCGTTGAGCCAGGGATGCACGGCGTTGGGCGATAGCCATGTCATTACAGCAGCAGACCAGAATGTCATCGAAACGTTGGATGGCCGGCCTGCCTATGAGGTGCTGCGCGAGACGGTTGGCGAACTCTTGATGCGCGACCCTCGGCGGCTTGCGGGATACATAACGGTGGGCTTTCCGATTTCCGGCAGCGACACCGGTGATTACCTCGTTCGCAATCTCGTTGGGCTCGACCCGAATTCGGGGCTCGTGGCGGTTGGCGAGGAAGTGACGGTCGGGCAACGGGTCTTTTTCGCTCGCCGCGACCCGCAATCGGCCGTGCGCGACCTGTGCCGCATGCTGGAGGGAATTGAAAGCCGTATCGAAGGTGTGCCCAAAGCCGGAATCTATGTTTCCTGCTCGGCTCGGGGGCCGCATCTTTTTGGCGTTAATTCCGAAGAGTTGAAACTTGTTCGAGAGGTTTTGGGAGATTTCCCGCTGGTTGGTTTCTATGCCGGGGGGGAGATTTCCAATGACCGACTTTATGCCTATACCGGCGTGCTCACGCTCTTGCTCTGACAAGCTTGGGGCCGTTGGATTTCCTGATCGGGGAGTAGCTATCAAATGGAGATGAGAAAGCTCGGCCGTAGCGGCCTTGAGGTCAGTGCGGTTTGCCTGGGGACCATGACCTGGGGAGAACAGAACAGCGAGGCCGAAGGGCATGCGCAAATGGATCTGGCGCTCGAACGCGGCATTAATTTTTTCGACGTTGCTGAGATGTACCCGGTTGATCCTCGCGCCGAGACTTACGGGCGGACCGAGGAGATCATCGGCACTTGGTTTGCCGCTCGCAAGCAGCGGGACAAGGTGATCCTGGCCACGAAGGTCGTGGGCCCCGGCCCTCGCTTTCCCTATATCCGCGACGGCAACCAACGGCTTGATCGCAAGAATATCAGCGCCGCTGTGGATGCGAGCCTGAAGCGTTTGCAGACGGACTATATCGACCTCTATCAACTTCACTGGCCCGACCGCGCGACCAATGCCTTTGGCCGCCTGGGATTCGTCCACAAACCCGATGAAACCATGACCCCGTTGGCTGAAACCCTGGAAGCTCTGGACGAGCAGGTAAAAGCCGGAAAAATACGGCATATTGGCGTTTCAAACGAAACGGCTTGGGGCTTGATGCGCTATCTGGCGCTCTCCGATCAGGGCTTGGGGCCGCGTATGGCTTCTATCCAGAACCCCTACAGCCTTTTGAACCGCAGTTTCGAAGTCGGGTTGGCCGAGGTGGCGATTCGCGAGGACTGCGGGTTGTTGGCTTATGCGCCGCTGGCCGCGGGGGCGCTGTCAGGTAAGTATCTCGACGGGAAGCTGCCCGCGGGCGCTCGCTTCACCCTGTTCCCAGGCAACACGCGCTATAGGGGCGCGCGCGCCGACTCGGCGGTTCGTACCTATTGCGAAATCGCCGCACGGCACGGTTTGGACCCCGTTCATGTGGCCCATGCCTGGGTAATCAGCCGCCCCTTCGTCACCAGTTCCATCATCGGGGCAACCTCCGTTGAGCAGCTTGAGCACGACCTGAAGGCCGCAACACTCAAGCTTTCCAAGGAATTGTTGGCTGAGCTGGAAGAAGCCCACAAAGATCATACCTATCCCTGCCCCTGAGGGTATTTTTCCGGGTGACGTCGAGATGCTTGATTCGCTGGCACCAGATGTCATGCTTATCGGAGCATCAAGGAGGGATTCGTCATGCGCCTCTTCGTCGCCCTGGATATACCTGAAGACCTGCGTGACGATCTTGCCATTCTCTGCAACGGAATTCCCGGCGCGCGCTGGGTCCGTCCGGAGAACTTCCACATAACCCTGCGTTTTCTGGGTGAGATCGACGGCGGGCAGGCCGATGACCTGCACAGCCTGCTGACCCGCATCTTTGCGCCAGGCTTTGAGCTTTCGCTACGTGGTGTCGGTGCCTTCGGCGACCGCAGCAAAACCAGGTCTCTTTGGGCGGGGGTGGAACCCAACGGCGCCCTCAATCACCTACGCGACAAGATTGAATCGGCGGCGGTCCGGGCGGGGCTGCACCCCGAACCGCGCAAATTCCGACCGCACATCACGTTGGCGCGCTTTCGCGGCGGCGGTTCGGCAATGCCGGAGATACAGGATTTCATAACCCGCAACGCCCTGTTCCGCAGCGCGCCCTTCCAGGTCGAGCGTTTCACGCTGTACCAATCGTTCCTGAGCGGCGAGGGCTCTATCTACCGGGCTGAAGCGGATTATGAACTGTTGCGGGTCATGGCTGAGGGCTATCAGTTGAACGCAGGACTTCAGCGGTAAATCAGTTTGCACAGCAGGATCAATCCGGCGAGCAGCAGGGTCATGCTGTTAGCAAGGATTATCGGCAAGTCCCCGATCATGAGCCCGTACGTCAGCCATAAAAGCACGCCAGTCACGAATATTAGGAACATGGATAGCGAAAGATCGCGGGTGGAGCGTGATCGCCAGGCTTTGACCGCCTGGGGCAAGAAGGCGAGGGTGGTGCAACTCCCGGCTAGAATCCCGATCAAAGTGAAGGACTGCATTTTGGGTCACCGTTTCGAGAAAGAGGAATCACGGAGGTTCAAGCGCTCCTATAATCCCGAAACCCACTGGACTGGAAGCCCTCATTTTGCCGATCTGCGGATTGGCTTCACTCTGCGGCAACAAAGACCTTGCCTGGGGCGATTCCTGGGTGCACACCTTCTGTCCGGATTTAAGGGCGGCCTCGTAACGGACCGCTCCAGGGGAGACGTGCTTCATGGCGCTGCTGCTGGGAATTGATACGGGCGGAACCTACACCGATGCCGTCGTCTTCGACGATGAACGCGAGCGGGTGATTGCCAGCGCCAAGGCGCTCACGCGTAAGGACAATCTCTCCCGTTCCGTAACCGAGGCGAGCGATGCCGCTCTTGCTCAGCTGGAGCCCGGAACGCATCGCGCCATCGGGTTCGTGGCGCTTTCGACCACCCTGGCCACCAATGCCATTGTTGAGAATCACGGATTCCCGGTGGCGCTGGTCATGATCGGGCAAGACGAGAAGATGCTCGACCGCGCCGGTCTGGGGGCCGCTTTGGCGGGCGACCCGGTGTTGTTTATTACCGGCGGCCACAACCATGACGGCAGCCCACGCGCGGCGCTCGATGAAGCCCAGTTGCTGGAAGGGGTTCGGAAGATTGAAGGACGCGCCGCGGCCTTCGCGGTCTGTAGCTACTTTGCCGTGCGCAACCCGGAGCATGAACTGCGCGTTCGGGACCTATTGCGTGATAAAACGGGCCTGCCGGTTACTTGCGGGCACGACCTTTCCGGAGCGCTGGACGCACCGCGCCGGGCGCTGACGGCACTTTTGAATGCGCGCCTCATTCCCATGATCGAACAGCTCATACGCGCTGTGCAGGGTATGTTGGAAGCGCGTGAGATCGCGGCGCCCCTGATGGTGGTCAAGGGTGATGGTTCCCTGATCGCTGCGGAAACGGCGCTTGAGAAACCGGTGGAAACAATACTTTCCGGTCCGGCGGCCAGTGTGGTCGGCGCGCGCTTTCTTTCCGGCGAGGGCGATATTGTGGTCTCCGATATCGGCGGCACCACGACCGATATCGCGGTTCTCCAGAACGGCCAGCCGCTGCTTGATCCAGATGGCGCGCGCGTCGGTGGTTACCGCACCATGGTCGAAGCGGTGGCGGTCCATACTGTCGGACTTGGCGGCGACAGCGAGTTTAGGCTTGATGACCGGTTACGGCCCGTGCTGGGTCCGCGCCGAGCTCAGCCGCTCAGTCTTTTGGCGCTGGAGCATCCTGGCGTGCTGCCGGTTCTGCGCGAGCAGGCCGAGCGTCCCTGGCCCAGCGAGAACGATGGTCGCTTTGCGCTGAGGGTCCGTAGCCTGCCACCGGGCGGAGAGGGCGCGCTTTCCCGGCTGGAGCGCAGCATCTGGGACGCTCTGGCGACCGGGCCGGTGGCGCTGGGGAATCTACTTGGCGGCGCATTCCCAATTGGATCGCTTCGCAAGTTGGTGGACCGCGGATTGGTCATTCTCAGTTGTTTCACACCTTCTGACGCCGCGCATGTCCTGGGTCTACAGAGCACCTGGGAAGTGGGGGCCGCACGCCTCGGCGCTTTACTCTGGGCACGCCGGGAGGATGCCTTCGGTAAAGCGATTGCTGATTCCGCCGAGGCTTTTGCGTCGATGGTTTACGAACAGGTCATCTTGCAGTCAGGAGAAGCCATCGCCTTGGCGGCCTTGTCCGAGGAACTTCGGTCGAGCAATCCGGCGGCTTCCAAGCTGGCGGCCGGTGCAAAGGAGGAATCCCGGAGTTTTATCAACCGCGCGCTGGCAAAGCCCGGCGTGGGCGGCTTGCTGGGATTTTCCGTAAAACTGCAACGCCCTTTGGTCGGCATCGGCGCACCTGCCGCGACCTACTACGAAGAAATCGCCAAGCGTCTTGGCACGCGTCACGTGGTGCCGCGTTTTGCGGAGGTATGTAATGCGGTCGGCGCCGTTGCCGGTGGCGTCAGCCAGCGGGTCCTGGTTTCTGTGACTCAGCCAGAGGAAGGCCGTTTCCGCCTGCACAGCGCTTTGGGAGTCGAGGACTTCACGCAACTCGACAAGGCGATGCAACGTGCTGACGCGGTGGCCACTGCAAGTGCGCGCAAGGCAGCAGAAGCCGCCGGAGCGACAGAGATCAAGGTTGAGCTGCAGCGTGAAATCAAGGCAGCGACACTGCGCGGGGACAAGGAGATTTTTGTCGAGGCGCAGGTCACGGCCCGCGCCTACGGCAGACCCAGGCTAACTCGGCCCGCAGCGTGACAAGAGACGGGGCGGGCGTTCTATCGGATATCTGACCAGATGACCGGGCGATTGACTCGTTCGGATCGACCGGGCCAGACTGTTTCCAACTGGTCATACCAATTCACTTCACCCTGCGCGGAGCCCTTGCCTTTGGACGCCCTGCCCGAGATGACATTTCTGGCGCTTTTCGTCCTGGCAATGACGGGGACGGGGCTGCTTGGAGGCGTCCTCGCAGGGATGCTCGGTGTCGGCGGGGGCATCGTCATCGTACCGGTGCTGTTTCACCTGCTGGGGTTGTTGGGGGTGGCTGAAGGGCAGCGAATGCACGTTGCCGTGGCCACTTCACTGGCGACGATTGTGGCGACATCGGTTTCTTCGGCCAGAGCACATAGTAGACGCGGCTCGGTTGACTGGACGCTGCTGAAAAGCCTGCTCGTTTCGGTTTTGATCGGCGTTGCTGTCGGCACGGCCTTCGCCACTTACGTCAAAGGACCCGTGCTGTCGGCGATATTTGGAGCGGTCGCCCTTATCGTAGCCGCCAATATGGCTTTGCGTCGGGAGGGTTTCTCGCTGGTCGCGGAGGTACCTAAGGGCCTGTTGCGGCAGGTGTTTGGGTTCATTATCGGCGGATTCTCATCAATGATGGGTATTGGCGGCGGCACTTTGGCGGTGCCGCTGTTGAGCCTGTGCAGCTATCCGATCCGCAATGCCGTCGGCACCTCATCCGCTTTGGGGTTGGTGATCGCGGTTCCGGCGACCGCAGGATTTATCTACGGCGGCTGGCAGGGTATCGACCTTCCGCCCTTCAGCCTTGGTTACGTCAATGTGCTGGGATTCTTGTTGATAGCGCCGGCGACCGTCCTGACGGCACCTTGGGGGGCGCGCATTGCCCACAGCATCAACGTCAACTATCTCCGAAAAGCGTTTGCCTTGTTTCTGATCATCACCGGCATTCGTATGATCGTCAGCCTTTTCTGAACGACCTGAACCAGTTTGCGGTGATATCCCGACGCACCAACGGGCCATGCAACAGCCACGCAAGCCCCAGCATCAGTAGGAAAGAGAAGTAGACATCGCTGAGGAAGTGGCCGCCCTGCAGAATGCGAACCGCACTCAACAACGACCCGTAAGCAAATGCGCAAACCATGCCGGTCCCCCGCCGCCAACCTGGCGGCAACAGAAAGGCGACCGCCAGGAACAGAAATCCCAGACTGGCCTCGCCTGAGATGAAAGAGCAGTTGCTTTCGCACTGATCCGATAAAATCCAGGCTGGCGAGAAGTCCTTTTCCCAGTGGCTGAGCTCGGCAAGATGCAGCGGACGGGCACGGCCCCAGATTTCCTTTAAGAAGAGGTTGGTGATCAACAGCACGCCCAGAAGGGCATTGCTTACCAGATAGAGGATCGCCGGACGGCCCAGTCCGAAAAGATAACGGCCTTTGATGCTGCACCAAAGCAGCGACAGGCCGCATGCCGCAGCAAGAACGTAAGCCGGAATCGACAAGGCGGCGCGAAAGTCATCCATCCGGTAGTTCGTTATGTTGAGAGAGAAAAAGCCGAAATCGAACAGGTGCGCGACCCAGCGATCAATCTCGGCCTGCCCCTCTGCCGTAAAGAAGGGCTGCTGCCAGGCAAAGGGAAAGCCGTCTATGGCCGGCAGGTAGAACTGCCGGGCCATCCAAAGATCGATCTCGGGGCGCAAAGTCAGGAGCAGCCCAATGCCCAGCAGTGGGATGGCTATGGCAAGTGGCCGTACGAAGCGATAAGGGGGGGCAGTCAACAAGGGGCGCGGCCCTCCTGGTCATTGCCGCCTGGGAAGCGCGCCTGGCCGCACCCTACTTCTTGCCGCGGCTGATCGACTGAAGCTGTTGCTGGAGCGCTTCTACCTGACGCCGGAGTTGCTGTAGTTGGTCGTCGTCCGGACCATCCGAATCGTCCGATGAATCCGTTGTGGGCGGCTGGCCCTGCTGCCCCTTTTCGTCGCCGGCGAAGGGAGAAAACATTTTCATCGCGCTTTCGAAGAAGGCGACGTTCTGCTTGCTCATTTCCTCGATGTTGCCAAAGGGAAACATGCCGCCCAAAGTGTCCTGCATCGATTGGCGCATCTGCTCCTGATTCTTCTGCAGGGATGCCATCATGTGCTCAAGGTAGCGCGGCACCATCCATTCCATGTTATCGCCGTAGTATCCGATGAGCTGGCGCAGGAACGAAATCGGTAGCAGATTTGTGCCTTTCGATTCTTCCTCGACGATGATTTGCGTCAATACGCTTCGCGTGATGTCGTCGCCGGCCTTGGCGTCGTAAACCACGAAATCAACGCCGTCTTTGACCATCTGGCAAAGGTGGTCGAGAGTGACGTAGCTGCTGGTCGCGGTGTTGTAGAGGCGCCGGTTGGCGTACTTTTTGATAACGACGATCTCGTCATCCTTTTTGCCGGTCGTTTTGTCGCCGGTCTTCGCTTCCGTCGGTTTTGACTTCTGCATGGACACTTCCCGCCCTATCCATTGAATTTTTTGGCATTGCACACAGGATTGTGCTGCGCCGCGTCAAGATATGTCAATGTTTGACCAATGACCCTATGGCGATCTCGGTAAGCCGCGGTTGGTTTAAATCATTCGCCTTGGTCAATGATGGCCGCCAGACCTATAATTGTTGCCACCATGAAACAGAGCGACGATGACACGAATGCAGAGGCTGCGCTGGCGCGCCGCTTCTTGGACTTATGGGAAGACCAGATGGCTCGGGCTTGCAGCGACCCGCAAGCGTTGAGCTTACTGAGACTCTCGGGCCTTGGTGTCGTTTCCGATGCCGATGCGAAAGCCGCCTCGCCCTTGTTGTTGTGGCAACAGAGCATGGCGGGCATGATGGAATTCTGGAAATCCCAGGGAAGTGAAGGGGATGGCACGAGCGCGGCGCGGGCCAGCACAGATCGACAAGAAAGGCGGGCGGGACACGACGATGCCCCGAACGGAGCAACTGCGTCCGGCGCTAGAGCGCCAGGGACCGCGTCCGTTGCCGCTGCATCTGGCGACCGCGACGCTGCTCTGGGGCTCATCCTTGAGCGCCTGGACACTCTGGAAAAGCGACTCGCTACGCTGGAGCGCCAGTCTGCAGGCAGCAAAGCCGGCGCAAGAGGAAGCAAGCGAGCAGGCACTAAGGGCAGCCCTGGAAAAATGCGATCCTGAGGTATTTCAAACGGCGCTCGCCCAAGCAGTCAGGGAACGGATGGGTCGGTTTCTGGATGGTGTAGAGGCCTACCGGTCCTATCCCGAACACCGAGAGTTACCTGAAATGCCGGTCGTCTGGCAGGAGGGCAATAGCCGCTTGCTCGATTATGCCCCGGACGCGCCTTCCGACGCGCCGACGGTGCTGTTCGTTCCGTCGCTGGTCAATCGCTTCTATGTCCTTGATCTGGACCGGGAAACCAGCCTCCTACGCTGGTTGGCGCGCGAGGGCTTCAAGCCAGTAGTGATGGATTGGGGCGCGCCGGGTGAAAGCGAGATGGATTTCACTCTGACCGACTACGTCGCCGGTCGTCTTGAAGCTGCGCTTGATGCGCTCAAGCAAATTCAGGAAGGACCACTGCATCTCGCGGGCTACTGCATGGGTGGGCTTTTGGCCTTGGCGCTGGCGCAGCGCCGCAGTCGCGATTTCGCCAGCTTGGTGTTAATGGCCGCACCATGGGATTTTCACGCAGAGCAACCTGAAGCGGCCCGGCTCTTGGGACTGCAGGCCGAGGTCATGGCGCCCTTGCTCAGGACGATGGGCGTGATGCCAACGGATATGATCCAGAGCTATTTTGCGCTTCTCGACCCGGCAGGTGTGCTGCGGAAATTCCTCGCCTTCGCGCAGTTTGAGCCTGGCAGCCCGAAGGCTCGACGATTTGTCGCACTGGAAGATTGGTTGAACGACGGTGTTCCCCTGGCGGCGAAAGTGGCTGGGGAATGTTTGTCCGGTTGGTATGGCCGTAATGAACCCGCGCGCGGTCGCTGGCGTATCGCGGGACACCCCGTAAAGCCCGAGGATTTGCGCCTACCGGCGCTGGTCATGGTTCCGGCGCAAGACCGCATTGTGCCGCCCCGATCCGCCCTGGCGCTGGCCGCTGCCTTGCCGGGCGCGCAAGTCGAGCAGCCGAAGCTCGGGCACATCGGCATGGTGGTTTCCGCACGCGCGCCCGAGCGGATTTGGAAGCCGCTCGTCGAATGGCTTTCGGCGCGCAGCTAGTCATAGTTCGTCATGCGAATATCTGCATGATTTCGGTTTCCGGCTTCACGGGTTCACCTTGCGGGCCGGGTGGCGGCGGGCTATATCAGAGGGGATTGTTGCATCGCAGCGTGAGGTTGGGGTCTTCTACGACCTCCCTGCGACCTGGAGGGTCGCGCCCTCGTGGCCCGCATGCAAATGAAAAATAGGAGGTCCTTTCTCAATGGCCGATATCGTGATTGCCAGTGCCGTTCGCACGGCGGTTGGCGCTTTCAATGGGGGGCTCTCCAGCGTCCCGGCGTCCTATCTTGGAACCACCGTCATCAAAGAAGCCTTGAACCGAGCCAAGCTCGAAGCTGGCGATGTCGATGAAGTTGTGCTGGGCCAGATTCTTTCCGCTGGCGCCGGGCAGAATCCGGCGCGTCAGGCTGCAGTGCATGCGGGTATTCCCGTCGAAAAAACGGCTTATCAGATCAACCAGCTTTGCGGTTCGGGTCTTCGGACGGTGGCGCTGGGCTCGCAAGCCATTCAATGCGGAGACGCCAAGGTCGTCGTCGCTGGTGGGCAGGAGTCCATGAGCCAGGCACCGCACGTGGCGCATCTGCGTAACGGTGCGAAGATGGGTGACGTGAAGTTCATCGATTCGATGATCCGCGATGGTCTTTGGGACGCGTTCAACGGTTACCACATGGGCAACACAGCCGAGAATGTTGCGCGCAAGTGGCAACTGACCCGGGATGAGCAGGATGCTTTTGCTGCATCTTCCCAGCAGAAAGCCGAAGCGGCGCAAAAGGCGGGTCGCTTTGCCGATGAGATCGTTCCGGTTGTGATAAGCAGCCGCAAGGGCGATGTTGTCGTCGACAGCGACGAGCATCCCAAGCACGGCACTACGGCAGAAAGCCTTGCCAAGCTTCGTCCGGCTTTCGACAAGGAAGGCACCGTCACCGCGGGCAACGCCAGCGGTATCAACGATGGTGCCGCCGCGGTCGTGTTGATGGAGGCTGGCGAAGCCGCGCGTCGCGGCGTGCAGCCGTTGGCCCGGATCGTTTCCTGGGCGACCTGTGGCGTCGATCCCGCGATCATGGGTACCGGCCCCATTCCCTCGTCGCGCTTGGCACTGGAGAAAGCGGGTTGGACTGCCGACGATCTGGACCTGATCGAAGCCAACGAAGCTTTTGCGGCCCAGGCTTTGGCCGTCAACAAGGATATGGGCTGGGATCCTGCAAAGGTGAATGTCAACGGCGGTGCGATTGCACTCGGCCATCCGATCGGCGCTTCGGGCGCTCGGGTTCTCGTGACTTTGCTGCACGAAATGCAACGCCGCGACGCCAAGAAGGGCTTGGCGACCCTGTGCATCGGCGGTGGCATGGGTATTGCCATGTGCGTGGCGCGCGACTGAACGACGCTCTAGGCGCTACACGGAAAAGGCGCGGCGGCCGGTGTGGCCGCCGCGTTTTTATACGGGCGCGCCGCTTTGCTCGGATATTGTCACCGCACTTGGCCTGATGGGCGCTTCCGTGTTTTCATCGTTTCTCAGGGTAAGCTGGCATCGAGAAGCAAACCAGGGAGGTCATGAAATATGGGACGAGTAGCAGTTGTCACGGGTGGCACGCGCGGAATCGGCGCAGCCATCTCCATCGGCCTCAAGGATGCAGGCTACAGCGTCGCCGCAAATTATGCGGGCAACGATGAAGCTGCAAACAGCTTTAAGGCAGAGACGGGCATCTCGGTCTACAAATGGGACGTGTCGGATTTCGATGCCTGTAAGGAAGGGCTCGCTGCCGTTGAAGCGGATCTTGGGCCGGTTGAGATTCTGGTCAACAACGCGGGCATCACGCGTGACACTACGCTGCATCGTATGTCGCCGGAGCAGTGGCGTGCGGTGGTTAGCACCAATCTCGATTCTTTGTTCAACATGACCCGAAACGTGATCGAGGGCATGCGCGAACGCGGATTTGGCCGGATCGTGTCTATTTCGTCGATCAATGGGCAGAAGGGTCAGTTCGGGCAAGCCAACTATTCGGCGGCAAAGGCTGGGGTTGCCGGCTTTACCAAGGCGGTGGCTCAGGAAAACGCCGCCAAAGGCATTACGGTCAACGTTATTGCGCCCGGCTATATCGGCACCGAGATGGTGCGGGCGGTTCCCGAGGAAGTCTTGAAAAGCAAGATACTGCCGCAAATTCCCGTTGGCCGGTTGGGCGAACCGGAGGAGATTGCGCGCAGCGTTGTTTTTCTTGCCTCGGACGAGGCTGGATTCATCACCGGGTCAACCCTGACGGTGAACGGCGGGCAATACATGATCTGACGCAACAGGGAAATTTGCACGGCGTCGGGCTTGCGTAGATGCAAGCATCGGAAGAACCAACTTCTCAATTTCGGGAATACAGATGACAGCAGGTGTGGAGCATGTCGGCGGTCGCCAAAGATTGGCTACGCTGGTAGGGTTTCTTGCGGTTTTATTGTGGGCGCTATTGGCTCTTTTTACGGCAGCGGCGGGGGCTATTCCCCCGTTTCAACTTCTATCGCTTTCGTTTGCCACCGCTTTTTTGGTCAGTCTTTGCTTCCTGTTGCGCCGCGGTCGCGCCGGCTTGTCGGCTTTGCGGCAACCTTGGCCCGTTTGGGCAGTTGGGGTCGGAGGCTTGTTCGGCTATCACCTCTTTTACTTCATCGCCTTGCAGAATGCACCGCCGGTCGAGGCTGGTTTGATCGCCTACCTCTGGCCTTTGCTGATCGTCATTTTCTCGGCCATGTTGCCGGGTGAAAAACTACGGTGGTTTCATGTTGCCGGTGCGCTGCTGGGATTGCTGGGCGCAGCCCTCCTTGTGACCGACGGCGGACGGGTTTCTTTCAAGACCGAGTACATGACGGGCTATATCGCCGCGCTGGTCTGCGCACTTATCTGGTCAAGCTATTCCGTCATCAACCGGCGGTTCGGAACCGTGCCTACGGAGATCGTTTCGGGATTCTGCGCGGTTGTTGCCGTTTTGGGTGCATTTTTCCATCTGTTGTTCGAGCCAACGGTTCTGCCGACGGCAACGCAATGGCTGGCGATTATCGGATTGGGCCTGGGACCGGTGGGGATTGCTTTTTTCTTCTGGGATTTTGGGACCAAGCATGGCCACATCCAGACGCTAGGCGCCTCGTCGTACATGGCGCCTCTGCTCTCAACGATCGTGCTGGTCGCAGCGGGGCTCGCTTCGCCCAGCCTAAGCCTGGCGGTGGCTACGATACTGATCGTCTGTGGAGCAGCGTTGGCCGCCAAGGACATGTTACTGCGGCGTGGCAAGCAGGGATGAGATGACACGGTAATGGTGCATGGTGTTCCTTCTCCCGGTTTGCTCATCTTCGATTGCGATGGGGTTCTGATCGACAGCGAGACGCTCGCCTGTCAGGCCATTGCCGATGAACTGGCCGGTTGGGGCCTTCGGTATGAAGGCGCCGAGGTGGCAAAGCGTTTTGCCGGATATACCGACCGGCAGATTGCCGATCAGGTAACCCAGGAGACGAGGGTTTCTCTCCCGAAGGATTTTCCGCTTCGTGTTCAGAACCGGGCGCTGGAGGCGTTCGAAACATCGCTCAAGACGCCGCCCGGTATTCATGAACTCTTGCGCAGCGACCAACGCCCACGCTGCGTTGCCTCCAACTCTGGCCGAAACCGCCTCCGTCGCGCCCTGGAAATTGTCGATTTGCTGGATTTTTTCGGGGGCCGGAGCCTGTTCAGCGCAGAGCAGGTGCCGCAGCCTAAGCCGGCGCCCGATCTGCATCTTCTGGCCGCCGGTATGTTTGGTTTTGCACCGGAGAATTGTTTGGTGATCGAAGACAGCGGTACGGGAGTCCAAGCGGCGCGCAATGCCGGGATGCAGGTCGTCGGTTTTCTCGGCGCCACTCATCTGGACCGATCGGAACGCACCGCCCAGGCGCAACATCTATCGAGCCTGGGCGCGGTCGCTATCTTCAATGATTTCACAAGTTTAGGTGACTGGCTCCGGCAACTTTAAAAGCTCCAGGATCAAGCCTCGGGCGGTTGGTTGTTCACCATGGAGGGTCGTGCCGAGAACCCCTGATACCACGCCGCAAGTCGCGGGTGACTGGCTTGCCACTGCTCACCGGCAAAGCGGAAGTCGATGTATCCGAGTGCGCAGGCTACGGTGATCTGACCAATCGTCAGGCCGCCGCCCGCGAGTTCGTCGGACTGGGCTTCGAGTTGGGCGATGGCGTTGCGCACCTTTTGAAGCTGCTTATCGACCCAGGGCTGCCACCGCTTTTCCTCGGGTCGCCTCCCTTCGAGCATGGCCAGGATCGCCGCGTCGAGAATGCCATCCCCCAGAGCCTGTTGTTGGAGCGCCTGCCAGCGCGGCGCGCCGGCCGACGGAAACACTCGCGGGCCGTCGTGTAGGCTGTCCAGGTACTCGCAGATGACAGGAGAATCAAACAAGATCCGCCCGTCTTCCAATTCTAGGGTTGGCACCTTGGCAAGCGGATTGACCTTGCCGATCGGGTCGTCGGGATTTTGCGTATTGGTAGGGATCTTTTCAATCAAGTCGGCCAAGCCGACTTCGGTCGCGGTGACCATCACCTTGCGTACATAAGGCGAGGTCGGGGAGAAACGCAACTTCATGGTCGAAGCGTTCGTGCTCATGGGACGTGATTTCCTTTCAAGTGCAATCGCAAAGGCCGTGGAAGTATTGGGCAAAGCGCGATCATCGTAGGCAATTAGTAGAAGAACTCAGAACGAATCCTTACGTTTGCGCACCTCTGCAAAGACAATCTCCGGCGCGGCGTTTGTCAATCCAAGTCCATCGGCTAGACTGCGTTCATCGGCGCGCAGGAAAGGGTTCGTGGCTTTTTCCTCACCCAGCAGGGACGGCACGGTCGGCTTACCCTGTGCACGCGCCACGTCGATTGCGGCGCTGCGGTCGTGGAGCGCTTGGTTCGCCGGGTCGACCGTCACTGCAAAACGGGCGTTGGCCTGGGTATATTCATGGGCGCAGAACACGCGCGTTTCGTCCGGCAAGCGCCTGAGCTTGGAGAGCGACGACCACATCTGCTGGGGAGATCCTTCGAAGAGCCGCCCGCAACCCAGCGCAAATAGCGTGTCGCCACAGAAAAGCGCCGCGCTGTCTGCAAACCAATAGGCGATGTGCCCACGGGTATGGCCGGGAACGAAGAACACCTGGGCCGTGGCGTCGCCAAGGCTGTAGTGGTCGCCATCGTCGACTTCGACATCAATGCCGGGAATGCGTCCTGCGTCGGCCTTGGGGCCGACTATTGTGCAGCCGGTTGCAGCCTTGATCTCCAGATTACCGCCGACATGATCACCATGATGATGCGTATTCAGAATATGGGTGATCCGCCACCCGAGCCGCTTTGCCTCCGCCAGCACGGGCCCGGCGACCGCTGGGTCGATCACGGCCGTGTCGCCGGTGGTGGGGCAGTGAGCGAGATAGACATAATTGTCGTTTAGGACCGGTATCTGATGAACCTCTAGTTTGTGCGATGTCGTCTGTGGCATGGCGCCTTTTCCGATAGTTAGGAGCAGAGGGGCAGCGTTTGCGAAACGTAACAGAGGTCACTTGCGACTTGAAGACTTCGCAGACCGCTTCATGATAGGGATATGTGGGCAGATATCATCGATCTCCATGAGTTTTATGAGTCCGACCTGGGTCAGGTCGCGCGGCATATGGTGCGCAGAGGCATTCGCAAGCTGTGGCCGGACGTCAAGGGCAAGACAGTTCTGGGTGTCGGTTACGCCACACCCTACCTGCGCCATTACCGCAGTGAAGCGGATCGCGTGCTTGCCTTCATGCCAGCGCCGCAAGGTGTGATGGCATGGCCGGACGAAGGGCCGAATGCCGCTGCGCTGGTTGAGGAGAACGCCTTGCCGCTTCCAGACGCCTCGGTTGATCGGGTTCTGTTGGTGCATGGACTGGAAAGCAGCCAGGCACAGCGGGGCTTGTTGGAGGAAATTTGGCGCGTGATGGCGGGTGACGGTCGTTTGCTGGTGGTGGCTCCGAATCGCCGCGGCGTCTGGGCCCGGAGCGACCGCAGCCCCTTTGGTTTGGGCCACCCCTTCAGCCAGAACGAGCTGTCCCGCTTGTTGCGGCATCACGGATTCACGCCGACGGCGCGTGAGCGTGCCCTGTTCGTACCGCCGCTCAGGAGCCGTACGCTTTTGCACTCGGCCGCCGCTTGGGAACGTATCGGCGCCCAGTGGTGCCCCCGCTTCTCTGGGATTGTACTGGCCGAAGCCGGAAAGCAAATATGGGCGGTCAATGCGCGCAGGGCTGAGGAAACCCGCCGTCCCTTTGCCGCCAAGATGCCGCAGGCCGTACCGACACCAAGAAGTGAGGTTACCGATTGATGGGGTCTACCCAAGTAGATTTGGAACACAAGCCATTCACGCGCGACGATGCGGAGGTCTGGGTCTTCGATCTCGACAACACACTCTACCCAGCCACCAGTGACCTCTTCCCGCAGGTGAGCGATCGCATTCGCAGCTACGTGCAAAGCTTGCTGGGTCTCGACGCCGAAGCTGCGCACGCTTTGCAGAAGGACTACTACCGCCGTTATGGCACGACCATGAACGGGCTGATGCAGGTGCAGGGAATCGACCCGAAAGCGTACCTCGACTTCGTTCATGACATTGACCTGTCGCCGATTGTTCCAGATCCGCGTGTGATTGCGGCGATCGAGCGCCTGCCGGGCCGCAAATTGATCTATACGAACGGCTCCACGCCGCATGCAGAGCGCATTCTCGATCGTCTGGGATTATCGGCGCACTTCGAGGGTATTTTTGATATCGTGGCCGCCGATTACCGGCCCAAGCCCGGGGCCGCAGCCTTCGACAGTTTCCTCGAGCGCCATGCGGTCGACCCGCGCCAGGCAGTATTCGTTGAGGATACGGCGCGAAACTTGGTTCCCGCGCACATGTTGGGAATGGTAACGGTTTGGCTTGACCACGGTCACCCCGATACATTGGTGGGACTGGACCGGAACTGCATTCATTTCAGGATCACGGACCTGCCTTTGTGGCTGGAAAGCCTATAAGGGAGCTATTTGGCCGACTTGAGTGTCGCTCCGATTGACTAACCGAGTGGTCTTGCTCATCTTGCGGCCTCGGGTTTGCAGTCTTCGATTGCATCGACAAAATTGATTGAACTTGGGGCCGAAGACCCCGTGCTGAGCAAATAAGGGGAAGATCGCCATGCGCACCGAAGACCTGAAAAGCGTGATAGAAGGAGCCTGGGAACAGCGCGCCGAAATCGGTACGGGAACCCAAGGTGTGGTTCGTGATGCCGTGGAGTTGGCGCTTGAAGGCCTCGACAAGGGGCAATACCGGGTGGCGGAGAAAACCGAGAGCGGTTGGCAGGTCAACCAGTGGCTGAAGATGGCCGTGTTGCTGTCCTTCCGTTTGACGCCGACTCATAGCTTTCTCGGCGGTCCTTCCGACGAAAAGAACGGCGTTGGCGCATGGTACGACAAGGTGCCCTCGAAGTTCGCGGGCTGGACCGACGAGCACTTCGAGCGCGGCGGCTTTCGTGTCGTGCCACCGACCGCCGTGCGGCGATCAGCCTACATCGCCAAGGGCGTCGTCTTGATGCCCTGCTTCGTCAATGTCGGCGCTTTCGTTGACGAGGGGACGATGATTGATACCTGGGCAACGGTCGGGTCCTGCGCCCAGGTCGGTAAGAATTGCCACATCTCCGGCGGTGTCGGGTTGGGCGGTGTGCTAGAGCCCCTGCAGGCCGGTCCGGTGATCATCGAGGACAACTGTTTCATCGGCGCTCGTTCCGAAGTGGTCGAGGGCGTCGTCGTCGAAGAAGGCGCGGTTCTCTCCATGGGCGTCTTCATTGGCGCCTCGACCAAGATCGTCGATCGCAACAGCGGTGAAATTCACATGGGTCGCGTTCCTGCATTCTCGGTTGTGGTGCCGGGCTCGCTGCCGGGTAAGCCGCTGCCGAACGGCGAACCAGGGCCGAACCTTTCCTGTGCGGTCATCATCAAGCGTGTGGACGAAAAGACCCGCTCGAAAACCTCAATCAATGAGCTGCTTCGCGCCTGACGAAAGCTCCGATTCACAGGATAATCCAAATAATGTCGTTGGATGTCATAGAGTTCTGCCGCGATCTGGTTCGTTGTCCTTCGGTCACACCTGACGAAGGCGGCGCGCTCGATCTGTTGCAGCGGACGCTCGAAGGCTTGGGATTTAACTGCCAGCGCTTGCCGTTCGAGGAACCGGGCTATCCGCCGGTGGACAATCTCTATGCACGTCTTGGCACGAAAGCGCCTGTTTTCTGCTATGCGGGTCACACCGATGTGGTGCCGGTCGGCGATCGGGCTGCCTGGAGCGTTGACCCCTTTGCAGCCGAAGTCGTCGGCGAAAACTTGATTGGCCGTGGCACAGTTGACATGAAAGGCTCGATTGCAGCGTTCGTTGCAGCCACGGCTGACTATCTCGATCAGCAAGGCGGCGTTCCCAAGGGGTCGATCGCCTTTCTGATCACGGGCGACGAGGAGGCTGAAGCGGTCAACGGTACCGTTAAGATGCTTTCCTGGCTTGCCGAGCGCGGCGAGCAACTGGACCACTGCCTGGTTGGGGAGCCAACCAGCGATCAGAAACTAGGCGACATGGTGAAGATCGGGCGGCGAGGAAGCTTGAACGGCAAGCTGGTGGTGCGCGGTATTCAAGGACATACGGCCTATCCGCAGCTTGCCGACAATCCGGCGCATCACTTGGTCGCTATGCTCGCCAACCTGACGACGGATGCATTGGACGACGGTAGCGCGCATTTTCCTCCGTCGAGCCTTCAGGTTACCACCATCGATATCGGCAACCCGGCCACCAACGTGATTCCGGCGGTTGCCCGTGCCGGCTTCAACGTGCGGTTCAACGACCTCTATAGCGGTATCACGGTCGAGCAGTGGATCCGCGAACGCCTGAACCGCGTCGGTAGGCCCTATGAACTGGAAATCTCGGTTTCCGGAGAATCTTTTCTAACCCCGCCAGGCTCACTCAGTACTCTGGTTTCAAACGCGGTGCAGGCGGAGCTGGGTGCCGCGCCGGAGCTGGGTACGACCGGTGGTACCTCGGATGCCCGCTTCATAAAGGACGCCTGTCCGGTTGTGGAGTTTGGCCTCCGGAACGCAACGGCGCACAAGGTCGACGAGCAGGTTCCGCTGGCAGAATTACAAGCCCTGACCAATATCTACAGGCGGATACTGGAAGGATACTTCACGTCATGAGCCTGCCTGATCGGGAAGAACTGGGACGCGGCTTGTCCGGCGCACTGTTGCTGTTGCGCCAGGACCCCGGCGCCATGCGTTTCTTCGATATCTCCCGTCGCGGCTTCTGGCGCTCCTTCTACGCCGCTTTTTTCGCCGGCCCGGCGCATCTGTTGTTGATTGCGCTGCAACCTGTTGTCGAGGATGCGGTCGGCGTGGCCAGCTCTGTTGATACGACGGCCACTGATAGTGGTTTTTCTCTCGGTGTCCTGCTGGGGCACCTTTGTGTTTATGCCATTAACTGGCTCGCCTGGCCGGTTGTGGCCGACGTGCTTTGCCGCAACTTGAAACGCGATTCCGAGTATCCTGGCTACATCATCGCCTACAACTGGGCGCGGGTCGTGCAGATTTACGCGGTGGCACTGGTCACCCTGCTCAGTGGGATGTTGTTCCCCGGCGGCGGCGGGTTCCTGGTTTTCATCGCGATGATCGGCGTTCTGTATTTCGATTGGGCGATTGCCCGTGTGGCGCTGAAGCTTCCGGGGATGGCTGCGGCCGGCATGGTGATCGCCGATCTGATGCTCGGCTTGTTCATTTTCCTTCTTGGCGAAGCCGTTCTCAGTTAATGCCTGAGGGCCCCGAATAGGGCGGCAACCCTTTCCAGGACTTGCTCTAAGGGCTCGCTTCGTCAATGATGGCGCCAATCTTTCGACTAGGGTTCCGTGGCAAGGAAAGGCGGGAGCCATGACACAGCGGGTATTCATCGACGGCGAGGCTGGGACGACCGGCCTGCAGATCAGGGCGCGGCTGGAAGGCCGCACGGACATCGAGCTACTCTCGATTGCGCCCGCGCGTCGTAAGGACCCCGCATCGCGTCGTGAGCTTCTGAACGAAGCCGATCTTGCCATCCTCTGCCTGCCGGACGAGGCATCGCGTGAGGCTGTGGCCATGATCGACAGCCCGCACACGCGGGTCATCGACGCCAGCACGGCCCACCGGGTGGCCGAGGGCTGGACGTACGGGTTTCCGGAATTAACGCCGGGGCATGCGGCCAGGGTGGTTGAATCCAAACGCGTGGCAAACGTTGGCTGTTATGCGGTCGGTTCGGTTTCCATTCTACGCCCTTTGACCGAACGCGGCCTTCTACCGACCGATTATCCGGTGTCGATTCATGCGATCTCGGGGTACAGCGGCGGTGGCCGGCAGTTGATCGAAAGCTATGAAGACAAGGACAATCCAGCCTACACGGAAAGTCCGTTCTGGCTCTATGCACTGGATTTGGCGCATAAGCATCTGCCCGAGATGATGCTGTACGGCGGGCTGGCTCATTCGCCGGTGTTCTCACCGTCGGTGGGGCGCTTCGCACAGGGTATGCTGGTCTCGCTGCCGCTACAGCTCTGGGCATTGCCGGGGCGCCCCAGTCCCGAGGATGTGCGTTCCATCTATGAGAAGCACTACGACGGCCAACCCTTCGTGAAGGTTTCGCCTTGCGAGACGGAAGCCAAGGCCAGACGACTTGATCCACAGGCGCTCAATGGCACGAACGAACTGCGCATTCACGTGTTCGGGAATAGCCGGAGCGAGCAGGCTTTGGTCGTCGCTCAGCTCGACAATCTGGGCAAGGGCGCATCGGGGTCAGCCGTGCAGAATCTCAATCTGATGTTGGGATGCGCTCCGGAAGCGGGCCTGTCTTTGGCCGCTTGAACGGCTCTTTGGGCCTCAGTCGTAAGTGACGTTGGTGAGGTACAGACCGTCCGGAGGGGCGGTCGGACCGGCGGCGCTTCTATCCTTTGCCGCCAACACCTTAGCGACGCGCGCCGCGGGCCAACGCCCCTGGCCGACCAGCTTCAAAGTGCCGACGATATTGCGCACTTGGTGATGTAGGAATGACCTGGCTTCCGCGATGACCTGAATCTCTTCTCCCGAACGCCGGACCTCCAGCTTGTCGAGTGTCTTCTCCGGCGAGGCGGCCTGGCATTCGCTGGCGCGAAACGACGTGAAATCATGATGACCGACCAGCAAGGCGGCTCCCGCGGCCATGGCTTCCGCATCCAGGGCGACGGGAACCCACCAAACCCGACCCAGGTCCAGGGCCAAAGGGGCGCGTCGATTGACGATACGGTAAAGATAGGCGCGGCCGGTAGCCGAGAAGCGGGCGTGAAAGTCCTCGGGTACAATTTCGGCTGAACGCACGCTGACCGGCCAGGGGCGCAGGTGGTGGTTTATCGCGCCGAGCAACTCGGCAGTATCGATTGAGCGATCAAGATCGAAGTGTGCGACCTGACCGAGCGCGTGCACACCGGAATCGGTTCGCCCGGCACCCTGTACACTTTGCGTTTCTCCGCTAAAGGCCGTGATGGCCTCCTCCAGGGCTTGTTGCACGCTGGGTCCGTTGTCCTGCCGTTGCCAGCCGACAAAGGGGCCACCGTCGTATTCAAGGGTGATCTTGAAGCGCTGTGTCATGTCAGCAATAGACCGGGTTCCAGGCTAAATCCGCGCAAAAGATCGGCTGCCGCCATCGGGGCTCTCCCTGCGCGCTGCAGACGGGTGACACGCAGCGCCTGCGCACCGCAAGCAACTGTTAGGTGCTGATCCAGCAGTGTTCCAGGAAGGGCGGCGCCCTCGCCATCAACGACCTCGGCATCCAGAACACGAAGCCGCTCGCCGCGCGCTTCGAACCAGGCGCCGGGCCAGGGCGTGAAGGCCCGCACCTGACGCTCCAGACGGGTCGCATCCTGGCGCCAGTCCAGCTTTGCTTCTTCGCGGGTCAGCTTCTCCGCATAGGTGACGCCCTTTGTCGGTTGCGGGACAGCCGTGAGCGTGCCTTGCTGCAAACCGACGAGCGCTTGTGCGATCAGTGCGCCACCCAACAATGCCAACCGATCATGAAGGCGCTGCCCGGTGTCTCGGTTGGTGATGGGGATCGCCTCCTGCAGCAAGATCGCGCCGGTGTCCAGGCCCTCGTCCATCTGCATGATGGTGATACCCGACCTATCGTCACCCTCCAGGATGGCGCGCTGAATCGGTGCCGCGCCACGCCAACGGGGCAGAAGCGAGGCATGGACGTTCAAACAACCCAAACGCGGTGCTTGCAGGATTCCCGGAGGCAGGAGCAGTCCGTAGGCGGTCACGACCGCCGCATCGAGCTCCAAATTGCGAAAGTCGGTCTGGGCTGTGCCGTCGCGCAGTGATGCGGGACTGCGAACCATCAGTCCGCGACCCTCTGCAAAAACCTGCACAGGGCAGGGACGAAGCTTCTTGCCGCGGCCCGCCGGACGGGGTGGTTGGCAATAAACCGCAACGACATCATGCCCAGCACTGAGCAGGGCATCTAAACTGGGGACCGCGAAATCGGGCGTTCCCATGAAGGCGAGTTTCAAGGCTGTCATGGGAGCGAAAGATAGCGCTTCAAAAGTGCTACGTCCAAGCCGTCAGGCGTTGACGGTTTCGGGTTCGTTACTTTTCTTGGCCTTGAGGAGTTTGCGCAGGATCATGTTGCGCTTGAGTGCGGAGATATGGTCGACAAAGAGGATACCGTCCAGGTGATCGATCTCGTGTTGGATGCAGGTAGCCAGCAGTTCGGTTGCCTCTATTTCTCGGATTTCATTCTCATGATCCAGGTAGCGCACGCGGACAGCGGCAGGGCGCACCACATCCGCGTAGTGTTCGGGCAGGGAAAGGCATCCCTCGTTGTAACTGGCGTCCTCGTCGGACACCCATATTATTTCCGGGTTCGCCATGAACAGAGGATTACGCGGTTCTTCCTCGTGCGTGATATCCAGCACGATGACGCGCTTGAGGACACCTACCTGCGGCGCGGCCAAGCCGATACCCGGCGCCTGGTACATGGTTTCCAACATGTCGTCCATAAGCTGGCGAACTTCCGCATCAACCTTCTCCACCGGGGCAGCTTTCTTCTTCAGCCGAGGGTCGGGCGCGGTGATGATGGGCAAGAGGGCCATGGCGTCTGTCTGCTTCCGTTATTTATCCGTAGAAATACTCCTGGCGAGGTAAGTATTGCGCCGAAGGCCGGGCGTCAAGGCACAGTGGCTCTGGTACACTGTCGAATGGCGACTCGGGAGCGATGACCCGGGGCGCCGGACCAAGAGGACGAATCGTATGGATATCATGACTTTGGGCGTCATCCTGCTGGCCGTCGTGGCGGGGTTGCTGGGGGGATGGCTTCTTAACGCCCGCCGGAGCGACGTGCCCGAATCCGCGGAGCTTTCCGGCCGTCTGGCACAGATGGCCGAGGGGTTGGCGGTCAGCCAGAACCAGATTGCCGAGCGCCTACAGGGCCAGGAACGAGTGTTGTCGCAAATGGTCGAGCAGCGACTGACGGATTTTGGGAAGCGGGTGAGTGACCGCTTGCAGGAGCAGTCCACGACACAGCAGAAGACGTTGGGCGAATTGCGTGAGCGTCTCGTGGTGATCGACAAGGCGCAACAGAACATCACGGAGTTGTCCAAGGATGTGGTGTCGCTGCAGGACATTCTTTCAAACAAGCAGGCGCGCGGGGCATTCGGGGAAGTGCAGCTCAAGGACCTGGTCAGCGCCATACTGCCGCCGTCGTCCTATGGGTTCCAAACGCCGCTTTCGACCGGTGTCAGGGTTGATTGCCTGCTGCAGCTTCCCAATCCGCCCGGGCCTATCGGCATCGATGCTAAATTTCCGCTGGAAAGTTACGAGGCGTTGCGGTCCGCCGGCGATGAAGCGGCTAAACTCCAAGCGAGCAGGCGCTTTCGCGATGACGTGCGCCGTCATATCACCGCCATCGCGGAGAAGTACATCATTCCCGGGGAGACGGCCGAATCGGCGCTAATGTTCCTGCCCTCCGAGGCGGTCTATGCAGAACTCCACGCCAACTTCCGCGGGGTCGTCGAAGAGTCCTACAGCCGCCGCGTCTGGATCGTATCACCCACGACGCTCATGGCGACCTTGAATACCGTGCGCGCGGTTCTCAAGGACGTGCGCATGCGCGAGCAGGCCCATGTCATTCAGCGGGAAGTTATGACCCTGTCGAAGGACATCGAACGCCTGGACGAACGCGTGGCCAAGCTTCGCAAGCATTTCGATTCTGCGAACAGCGATATTCGGGACATAGAGGTTTCTTCGGGCAAGATTTCCAGCCGCAGCAGCAAGATCGGCGAACTGCAGCTTGAAGACCCGGATAAGGATGGCAAGCCCACGCTGGCGCCGCCTTTGGCGGGCGGCGGTAAGGCGGGTGAAACCTGAACTACTCCCGTCGGATGAGGGTTCCGATACCGCGATCGGTGAAGATCTCCAGTAGCATGGCATGGGGCAGGCGGCCGTCCAGGATGACCGCTGCGTCGACGCCGTTTTCGACGGCCATGGTGCAGGTTTCCAGCTTCGGGATCATGCCGCCCGAAATAGTGCCGTCCGATTGCAGGCGTTTTACGTCCTCCACCGTCAAATCGGAGATCAGCTCCTTGTTCTTATCCAGAACACCAATCACGTCAGTCAACAGCAACAGGCGAACGGCCCCCATCGCGGCAGCGACCGCGCCGGCGACGGTGTCAGCGTTGATGTTGTAGGTTTCGCCGTTCACGCCTGCGCCGATAGGGGCGATGACCGGGATCATGTCGTCCTGTTCGAGCTCCATGAGGATATGCGGGTTGACCTCCTGCGGTTCACCCACGAAACCCAAGTCCAGAATTTTCTCGATGTTTGACTCCGGGTCATGCTTGGTGCGCCTGAGCTTGCTGGCTTTGATCAGGTTACCGTCCTTACCGGAAAGCCCGATCGCCGTGCCGCCGGCTTCGTTGATCGCCTGGACGATCGATTTATTGATTGAACCGGAAAGGACCATCTCGACGATCTCGACCGTCGCTTGATCGGTGACGCGAAGACCATCGACGAACTCGCTTTTGACCGCCAGGCGTTCGAGCATCGCACCGATCTGTGGGCCGCCGCCGTGAACCACGATGGGGTTGATGCCGATTTGTTTCAGCAGCACTACATCGCGCGCGAAGATTCGGGACAATTCTGCATCGCCCATGGCGTGACCGCCGTATTTGATGACACAGGTGCGCCCGGTGTAGCGGCGCATGAAGGGCAACGCTTCGGTGATGGTCTCCGCGGTGCGCAGCCAATGTTTGGTTTCACTGAAGCTTTTCGGGGTCGTTGTCATGGTCCCTGGTGTCCTCCTCACCGCACGCACTCGATCCCTGCCGATCAAGTCGTTGGTCCGTCGTTGCGAGGCGCGCCTTGCGCGAATGATGACAGACTAGCGCGAAGCCGGTCGATTCCCCAATTTTCTTGCGCCGAGGTCAGCATAATCTCCGGGTGCGCGGCAACATGACCCCGAGCTTCCTTGGCTGTTGCCTCAAGCAAGGCAGCCTGCTCGCTGGCTTTCGTCTTGTCGGCCTTGGTCAGGATGATTTGATAGGAAACCGCCGCATCATCAAGCTCCTTCATGACCTCGCGATCGCTATCCTTGATTCCATGACGGGCATCGACCAGCAGACAAACCCGCATGAGACTGGCGCGACCTTTCAAGAATGCGCGGGTCAAGCGCGTCCACTGGCGGATCGCGGACTTGCCTGCTTTGGCATAACCGTAGCCCGGTAAATCCACTAAGCGCAGTTGGGTGCCGAGATCGAAGAAGATGAGCTGCTGAGTGCGCCCGGGGGTGTTTGAGGCGCGCGCCAGGGTGCTGCGGCCGGTCAAGGCGTTCACCAGACTCGACTTGCCGACATTGGACCGACCCGCGAAGGCGATCTCCGGAAGATCGGCAAGCGGCAGCTGGTTTAAATCGGCTGCCGCCATGATGAACTGACAGTCCTGCGCGAATAGCCAGCGGCCAAAGGCGAGCGACTCCTCGCTCGGTTCCTCGGGCTGCGGGCTGGGAACGGGCGGGACCTCTTCCATCAGGTTTTCTTGGTCGGCATGCGCCCGATCGGCACGCCCTGGCGCTTCATGATCACCACCTGCTGCAAGATCGACAGGGAGTTGTTCCAGGTCCAGTAGATCACCAGTCCGGCAGGGAAGCCTGCCAGGATGAAGGTGAAGAAGATCGGCATCAACTGGAAGATCATGGCCTGCGTTTTGTCGGGCGGCGGCGGATTCAGGCGCTGCTGGAACCACATGGTGAAGCCCATCACAAGAGGCCAGATGCCGAGACTGAGAATCTCCAACGGGCCCAAATTCGGGATGTCATAGGGCAGCAGTCCGAAGAGATTGAAGATCGATGTAGGATCCTTGGCCGAGAGGTCCTGAATCCAGCCAAAGAAGGGGGCGTGGCGCATTTCGATTGTGACGAAGATCACCTTGTAGAGCGCAAAGAACACAGGAATCTGGATCAAGATCGGCAGGCAGCCGGAGAGGGGATTGACCTTCTCCTTCTTATAAAGCTGCATCATTTCGGTATTCAGCTTGGTCTTGTCTCCGCTGTAGCGCTCCCGCAACTCCGTGAGTTCGGGGGTCAGCTTGCGCATCTTCGCCATGGATTTATAGGACTTGTTGGCGAGCGGGAAGAAGACCAGCTTGATGCAGACCGTCAGCGCCATAATGGCAAGGCCGAAGTTGCCCAACAGGTCGTTGAAGAAATGCATCACGTAGAAAATCGGCTTGGTCAGGAAGTAAAACCATCCGAAATCGACAGCGCGATCCAATCCTGCGACATTGTATTTGTCGCGAATTTGGTCGAGGAGAACGACTCGCTTGGCGCCCGCGAATATCCGGTTCGTGGTCTCCAGGCTCGACCCGGCGGCAACCTCTTGCTGCTCCCAGATATAATCCGTCTGATATTTAGGCAGCGGCCCCGTGCCGTCATAGACGAAGCGCGTACCCAGTTTACGTTCCTGATCGGGCAAAAGAGCCACAAGCCAGTATTTGTCGGTGATGCCGATCCAACCACCCGTGGTGTCTTGCTCGATGCGCCCGTCGTCGGCGAGATCGCTGTAGTCGACCTCTTTCAAAGTCCCGTCGAACACGCCCAACAGACCTTCGTGTAGAATATAAAAGCCAAGCGTTTCCGGCGTGCCGCGACGGGAAATCAATCCGTAGGGCGCCAAGGAAACAGGTGTGGCGCTATCGTTGGTGACGCGCTGCTTGACCGTGAACAGGTAGTTGTCGCTCAGCGAATAGATGCGCTCGAATGTCAGACCTCCGCCGTTGTTCCAGCTCAGTTTGACGTCTTGGCCGGGCGCCAAGGGTCCGCCCTCGGCCTGCCACAGCGTGTCCGCGCCGGGAACCTTAACCGCCGGGTCGCTCGGCGCCCAGCCGAGGTCGGCAAAATAGCCCTCGCCGCCGCCTACCGGGTTGAGCAGCCTGATCTTGGGGCTCTCCGGAGCAATTTCCTCGCGATAGTTCAGCAAAACCAAGTCATCCAGACGCCCGCCGCGCAGACGGATGGAGCCGGAGAGCTGTGGAGAAGAAATCTTCACTCTGGGGTCTTCCTCCAACAGCTCGTCGCGCGTCTTGTTCTGGAGCGTTGTCGCCGCGTCGGATCCGGGCGCTGCCACGGAATCGCCGGTTCCGGTTCCGCTGCCGGGCTGCGGAATGATGGCGTCACCCTGCGGTTGCTGAGCGGCTTGCTGCGCGGCCAGTTGTTGCTGCTCTTTCAGGCGCGGCACTTCATAAAAAAACTGAAAACCCAATAGAATCGCAACGGACAGGGTTATTGCGATGATGATGTTCTTCTGGTCCATCCGATGTCAGCTCCCGAGCAACCTGGCGTTCATATCACCCTTTTCGTCATGACAGGCCCCTCCACAGTCCACGGTGTGGGTGTGTGGTTGGATTCTGTCTTGTCCCGGGATTTTTGGGACAGGGTCGTAGCCCGAGCCACCCATGGGATGACAGCGGGCAATGCGTTTTACAGCCAGCCAACCGCCGTGCATAGCGCCATGATGCCTGATGGCGTCGAGGGCGTACTCGGAACAGGTTGGAAGGTAACGGCAACGCGGCATCAACAATGCCGAAAGGCAATAGCGGTAAAAATAGATCAGCCCAATCGCGAGCCACTTGAATGGCAGACCCAGGATGCGCGTCATTTGCGCGCCTCCCGCTCTTTCAAGCGACACAGAGCCGCCGTCAGGTCAGACAGTAATTCGGTAAAGTTGCGCGAGGGCGTAGAGTGCCGCGCGATGAGTACGTAGTCGGTGCCGGGTGCGGCATGATCGGGCAGTACAGCCGAAACGGCGGCGCGCAGCCGTCGTCGGGCGCGGTTGCGCACAACAGCCGAACCGACCTTGCGGCTGGCTGTGTAACCCACTCGGATGGAATCTGCGGCAGGCACGTCGCGGTCCTCCTGGTCCCGAAGCGGTGCTGTAGGACGCCGTTTGGCCTGAAGGATCAAGCCCGGCGTGACCCATTTCAGACCGCTGGCGGCGACGCTAAGAAATTCCGACCGCTTGGTCAGGCGACCCAGTTTGGTCGCGCGCGCCAGATCCGCCGACATGACTCAGGCGGACAGGCGCTTACGACCCCTCGCACGGCGCTGCGCGAGTACGCGGCGACCACCGACGGTAGCCTTGCGCGCGCGGAATCCATGGCGGCGCTTGCGGACCAGCACACTTGGCTGAAAGGTGCGCTTCACTTGTCTTCTCCGTTCTAGATTGGTCTCATCGGCCCGTTAGCCGATTAACTTTGCCGGGGCTGTATAAGCATGCCTGCGCCATCTGTCAACGACGCCTAACCTTGTTTTCGCAAAGACTACTTGCCACGGCGACGGGAAACCTATCGTTGCCGTGCTGCGGATACAAGCTCTATCGCGCAAGATATGGGAGGCGGCTCCTAGAGGAGAATCACCCCTGGAAGGTTCCCGTGCGACAGCCACCGCTCAGATAGGAGGCTTGTCGCCAACCCGCAATCGGACAGAGACCCGCGCACGGTCGCGCCTACGCAATTGGGGACTCAGTCATAGCGGTTCTCTCGGCGTTGATTTTCCCTGCAACCACTTGTCCATAAAGGCCAACTCGGAATACAAGGGTTTTGATTTCCGTCGAGCGCCTAAATGGCCCGTTGGTTGTATCGTGCAAGGCGACGGATTGCCTTCATGCGGCTATAAATGGGGGGCTGATCGCATGCCCGTCGCTCTTTTGCTGATCGTCGTTACAACCTGGGGATTTTCTTGGTACGCGATCGCGCTTCAATTGGGGACAACGCCCATCGAGGCCTCGGTGGCCTGGCGGTTCCTGTTGGCCAGCGGTCTCATGTTTCTGGGGTTGGCGGTGTCGGGGAAACTGCGCAAGATCCCCTTTGCCGCCCAAGGCTGGGTCGTCCTTTTGGGGTTGTTTCTCTTCAGCGGTAATTTCTTATTCATCTATGCGGCGACTTCTTATGTCGCCAGCGGGGTCGTATCCGTGATCTTCGCTTGTGCGGCCATATTCGGCTCAATCAACAGTTTGATTTTTCTGAGACAGATACCCTCTCTTCAGGTTGTGTTCGGATCGTTTGTCGGAGTTCTGGGCATCGCCTGCCTCTTCAGTGTCGATGCGCAGGCAATCGGCGGTAAGGATAGCTGGATTGGGTTGGCCCTGACCCTGGCCGGCACGTATTCCTTTTCGCTGGGCAATTTCGTTTCGATCCGGGTAAGACGCGATATCGACCTACTGAACGGAATGGCGTGGGGGATGCTTTATGGCGGGTTGCTAACGGCCGCGATCAGTTTGTATCGACACGACGCGCTACCTATCGATTTTTCCGCCACCTATCTGAGCTCACTTGTCTATCTGGCTGTCGGCGCATCTGTTGTCGCCTTCATTGCCTATCTCAATCTCATCACGCGCTGGGGACCGATCCGGGCTTCTTACGCAACGGTGCTTTTCCCGCTGGTAGCCCTGGCAACCTCGACGGTGTTCGAGGGCTTGGTCTGGAGCCTCACGACAGGACTCGGTGTTGGCCTGGCGCTTCTTGGCGCCGTTCTTGTGTTCACGGCGCCCAAAGCAAGTTCACCGAAAATAGCGGCTTGAAGTGTCGGGCTTCCGAACTGCAGCCCCCACAAAAGCTCACTCTAAGGTGAATGGGTTGTGATAGGCGGCGGTGCTACATAGCAGTTTGCCATCGGGGCGAGTGTGCGAGGCACGAGGAACCTCTTGCCGAGCAGTCTGTCGGGAGCAAGGGCTTCCGACATTTGTTTGCGTGCAACGAGCCAGGGAGCGATGCTGTTGGAGCAGCATTCGATGGACCATGCGAGGATGGATCGAACGTGCGAGAGGAAGAAACTGTGACCAGCGATGCAACGTTACAGCCAGTTGCGAAGAAAACACTCTTCCAGCGGTTCCTGCCGTTGCTGTTGCTGGCGGCCGGATTTGTCGCGTTCTTTGCCGCCGGGCTGGACGAGTATCTGTCTTGGAATGCGTTGGTAGATCATAATGAATGGTTGATCCAGCAGGTTTCGGATAACGCGATTGCTTCCTTCCTGATCTATTCCGCGGCCTACATCCTGGTGGTTGCTTTTTCGATTCCAGGCGGCACCATCATGACCCTGGTCGGCGGTTACTTGTTTGGTACCCTGATCGGTGGAACGGCAACCGTCCTTGGAGCCACCATTGGCGCCTGTCTGGTATTTTTGGCAGCCCGCACGGCGCTTGGCGATCTGTTCCGTAAAAAGGCCGGTGGCGCGCTACTGCGTATGGAGCGGGGCTTTCAGGAGAATGCCTTGAGCTATCTGCTGGTCCTACGCCTGATTCCGTTGTTCCCTTTCTGGCTTGTGAACATCGTGCCGGCGCTACTGGAAGTGCCGCTGCGCACCTATTTCATCGGCACGTTGTTGGGCATCATACCGGGAACCTTCGTGTATGCCTCTGTCGGTGCAGGCTTGGGTACGCTTCTCGCGCAGGGCCGGACGCCGGACCTGGGTATTATCTTCAATCTGGAAATATTTATGCCGCTGATCGGGTTGTCGCTGCTTTCACTGCTGCCGGTCGCCTACCGTAAGATTAAGGCGCGGCGGGACAAGGGCTGATCGGATCTCCAAGCCGAACGCCTGCTAAGGGCGCTCCAAAAGGGACCCAAGTAAGTTTAATCTCAATTTTCACGTATCGGCGGGAGAGGATATGTCAAAGCCATTGGAGTTTGACATCTGTGTCATAGGTGCCGGGGCCGCAGGTCTATCGATCGCGGCAGGGGCATCCCAACTGGGCGCACGCACCGCACTGATAGAAGCGGGCGAGATGGGCGGCGATTGCCTGAACGTGGGTTGCGTTCCCTCAAAAGCGTTGCTGGCCGCCGCCAAGGCTGCCCATAGCGGCGCGGAGGCCGCCAAGTTCGGTATCACCTACACCAAGCCGGAGGTCGATTTTGCAGGCGTCATGGCCCATGTGAAGGACGTGATCGCGGGTATCGCTCCTGTCGATTCACAAGAACGTTTCGAGGGCTTGGGCGTCACGGTCATCCGCGAATGGGCGCGGTTCGTCGATAAGGACCGGGTTGTGGCCGGAGAGCAGGAGATCACCGCCAAGCGTTTCGTGATCGCCACCGGATCCAAACCCATGGTCCCGCCGATCGAGGGTCTTGCGGATGTGCCCTTTCTAACGAACGAAACGCTTTTCGATCTTCAGGAACAGCCGGAGCATCTCATCGTGATGGGTGGAGGCCCTATCGGATGTGAGTTGAGCCAGGCTTTCGCGCGCCTCGGCACGCAGGTTTCCATTGTCGAGATGGCATCGCTTTTGCCCAAGGATGACCCGGAGGCCGCCGATGTCGTGCGTCAATCGTTGCGAAAGGACGGAGTGTTTTTGCACGAAGGTGCAAAAGTTACGCGCGTCTCTTCACCGGTCGAGAGCCCATTCAAGAATGGCGGCGTAACTGTGGAGGTCGAGCGCCAGGACGGCGCGACCGAGCAGCTACAGGGCAGTCACTTATTGGTCGCGGCCGGCCGCACGCCTTCGATCCAGGGGCTTGATCTGGAGAAGGCCGGCGTCGAATTTCACCGTGCCGGCGTCAAGGTTGATGCCGGATTGCGGACCAGCAACCGTAAGATCTATGCGGTGGGGGACGTGGCTGGCGGTCCACAATTCACCCATGTGGCGAGTTATCACGCCAGTCTTTTCATCCGCTCCTTCCTCTTTCGCTTGCCCGCCAGGACCGACTACAGCGCGCTGCCTTGGGTCACTTACAGCGACCCGGAACTGGCGCATGTCGGCTTGACTGAGAAAATGGCTGACGATCAGGGCTTGACCGTGCAGGTGCTGCGCTGGCCCTTTGCCGAGAATGACCGGGCGCAAAGCGAGCGGCAGACGGCCGGATTGCTGAAGGCCATCACCACTCCGAAAGGCCGAATACTCGGCTGTACCATCGTTGGTGCCCACGCCGGTGAGGCGATCTATCCTTGGGTGCTGGCACTTCACAAAAAGCTTTCGGTGAAGGACATGGTGGGCATGATCGCCCCTTATCCAACATTCGGAGAGGTCACCAAAAGGGCGACCGGGTCCTATTACACACCCAAGCTTTTCAGTGAGCGTACGAAGTGGTTGGTGAGGCTGCTGCTGAAGCTCGGCTAAAGCGCGGAAATTGGCAGAAATACAAGGGTTTGCTCTCACAGAAAGTTGACATTTTATCTGTGAACGTGAGTGGCTTATCACCCCGCCACTGCGCATTATCCCAGGTAGGATACGGTTTGGATCCAGTGAAAAAAATTCCGAACCTAGCAATTGCAGTAGCGAGGAATACCCATGTTCAAGAAGACAGTTGTAGCTCTCAGTGTAGCCACTCTGGCGACAGGCGCCGCCGTGTTGCCCGCCGCCGCCGCCAAGGTGTTCGATAATTCAGTCCAGCTTGCTTCCGGTTGCAACCCCTGCAATCCCTGTGCGGCTAAGGCTTGCAATCCCTGCAATCCCTGTGCGGCCAAGGCTTGCAATCCCTGCAATCCTTGTGCGGCCAAGGCTTGCAATCCCTGCAATCCTTGTGCGGCTAAGGCTTGCAATCCCTGCAATCCCTGTGCAGCTAAGAAGAACTAACAGTCTGCAGGTAACAGAACGGCCGGAATTATCGGCCTAGAACGCTGACGCTCAGAAGGGTATCCCACTCTCTCCCTCTCCCTCTGGGGTTCTTCCAAGGCGTCAGCGTTCACCAATCGAGAAAAAGCGCCGCTCAAGCATTCCCCGGGCGGCGCTTTTTCTTTTTTCTCGTGCTATAAAGTCGGGATGAAGACCAAGCGCTACAAATTGCCGTCGCTGCTGCGAGGGCTGTCGGCACGCCTGCTGATTCTGACCATCTTCTTTGTGATGCTGTCGGAGGTATTCATTTACGCGCCTTCCATAGGTCGATTCAGGTTGACCTACCTTCAAGAGAAGCTGAGTGCGGCGCATTTGGCGATCTTGACCCTGGAAGCCGCACCGGACTTCATGGTCGGTCCCGACCTGCAGCGCGAGCTTCTGTCGCATGTGGGTGCGCGCAGTATCGCGCTGTCCAAGCCCGGCGCCGGCAAGCTCATGTTGATGGATAGCCAACTGCCGCCGATAGACGACAGTTATGACCTGAGCAGCCAAGGTTTCTTTATGTTGATCCGGGATGCCTTCATGGTGCTGACCAGTGAAGGAGATCGCTTAATTCGGGTCATGGGGCCTTCGCCCAAGGATCGGGATGCGATCGTTGAGGTGGTGATGCACCAATCGCCGCTGCGTGAAGCCATGTTGGGATTCTCGCAACGTATCCTCGCACTTTCCTTGATCATCTCCTTGATCACAGCGGCTTTGGTTTATTTGAGCCTGCAGTTGCTGATGGTGATGCCGATGCGCCGTATCACGGAAAGCATGATTGCTTTTCGCCGGGATCCAGAGGACGGACACAGCCTGATCCGTGCCTCGGATCGCTCTGACGAAGTAGGTTTGGCGCAACGTGAGCTTGCACGCATGCAAGAGGTGTTGCGCGATACGCTGACGCAAAAAACCCGTTTGGCGGCGCTGGGGACGGCGGTCTCCAAGATCACTCACGACCTCAGAAACATTCTGGCGACTGCTCGTTTGGTATCAGACAGGCTGGCGGACATCGACGATCCTGCGGTGAAGCGCGTCGCGCCGACACTGCTCTCTGCGATCGATCGTGCGGTCAATCTGTGCCTGCAAACATTGGATTACACGACCGAAAAGCCGCCTCGACCTCAATTTGAAGACTTTCCATTGCGCGGCTTAATCGACGAAGTGGGGCAGGGATTACTGGCCGATGAGACGCAGCATCGTATCTGGAACAACGAGGTGCCGGAGGGGTTGGAGTTGGAAGCAGACCGCGAGCAGCTGTACAGAGTTCTGCACAACCTAGGAAACAACGCCTTCGAAGCGGGGGCAGGGGTGGTGACAGTACGTTGTGAGAGCAGCGACAGACGGCTTTCCATCGATGTCGTGGACGACGGACCCGGGCTTCCGCCTCGCGCGCTGGAAAACATCTTCAAACCGTTTGAGAGTTCGGCGCGGCGGGGGGGTGTTGGCCTTGGCTTGTGCATTGCAAACGACCTTGTCCGCGCACATGGCGGGCGGCTGGCACTGGCGTCCACGGGAGCCGAAGGGTCGCGTTTTAGGATCGAGATTCCGTTGCGTGAGGTCCAACGCAAGGAGAACGCCGCTTGAAGGCGCTTTCTAAGCTCGGGTAGCGCTTCGTCCGCATCTGGGCTAGGGTCGAGAACTGACGATATCAAAGGACACAAAAGCGCAAAATGCCGCCGTTCGATGTCAGGTTCGTACGCAATCTTGAACAGGCGCGCCCGCGTCCTGATCGGAGTTCCGCACCTTGTGTCGCCTGCGCTGTTCGTCACTTGACGGTCTGCGCGCCGCTCAACCCGGCAGAGCTGGCGGAGTTTTCCACCATTATGAAGCGCAGGCATTTTGAACCTGCGAATGCAGTGTTCGACGAAGGCGATCTCGCCAAGCATGTTTTCAACGTGACCTCGGGAGTTGTTAAGATCTACAAACTTTTGCCGGACGGTCGCCGTCAGGTCACAGGGTTTCTGATCGCGGGTGACTTTTTGGGTTTGGCGAACGAGGAGCGCTATGCCTATAGCGCCGAGGCCGTTACGGATGCGCGTCTTTGCTGCTTTCCTCGACAGAAGTTTGAAGCGATGCTCGATAATTTCCCGGCCGTCGAGCGGCAGATGTTGATGGTGGCGAGCCATGAACTGGCGGCTGCGCAGGAACAGATGCTGCTGCTGGGTCGGAAGACTGCAAAGGAAAAGATAGCGTCGTTCCTGTTGCGCCTTTCCAGTCGCTATCGTAAGCGCGGGTTGCAGGATAATCCGATCCATCTGCCGATGAGCCGCAATGATATCGGCGATTTTCTTGGGCTTACGACAGAAACGGTAAGCCGCACCTTCACGCAGTTGAAATCATCGCAGATGATTCGTTTGCTGGCGGGCGGACTGGTAGAGCTTTGCGATATCGACCAGCTTGAGGATATTGCCGAGGGAATGTAATCGCAGCCAGTTAAGCAGCGGTTGCCCCCAACCTTGCCTTCACCTAGGCTCTGCACGCTTGGTCCAGGGATAAGGACGACACTTAACAAGCAGGCAGGAGCCAGAGGGATTGGAAACAATTCGGAGAGTGGCGGAATTGCGCGCGCGAGTCTCGGATTGGCGTGCCGCAGGTCTTACGGTTGGCTTAGTGCCGACAATGGGCGCTCTGCATGCGGGGCACCTACAATTGGTCAGGCGAGCCTTTGAAGATTGCGACCGTGTCGTAGTGTCTATCTTCGTCAATCCGCTGCAGTTTGACCGGCCAGGTGATCTTGCCAGCTACCCACGGGACGAAGCGGCGGACCGGGAGAAACTGGTAACGGCCGGCGTACAGGTCCTCTACGGGCCGCTTGTCGAGGAAATGTATCCTGAGCATTTCTCGACCGGTGTGATGGTAGCCGCCTTGAGCGAGGGCCTCTGCGGGGCGCATAGGCCCGGACATTTCGGTGGCGTTGCTACCGTGGTCAGCAAGCTTCTACTGCAATGCTTGCCCGACAGGGCCTATTTTGGCGAGAAGGACTTTCAACAGCTTCGGGTCATAGAACGGGTTACGCGCGACCTCGATATTCCCGCTACCATTGTTCCGGTCGAAACAGTCCGGGAGCCCGACGGCCTCGCCATGTCTTCACGCAATCGGCTGTTGACGGACCAGCAACGCCGGGCTGCGCCGAAACTGTTTGCAGTTTTAACGGAGATGGCGGTGCAACTGGCCGATGGGACGACTGCCGCAGAGCCCGTGCTCGAGGCTGGGCGCAAAAGTCTTTCGGCAGCCGGATTCGAGCGGGTTGAGTACCTGGAACTCAGAGATTCCAACCTGCTACGGCCTTTGGAACGGGCAGACCGGCCGAGCCGACTGTTTGCCGCGGCTTGGCTGGGTGCGGTGCGCTTGATCGATAATCTCCCGGTCATCGATCGTCAGCCGGAAGGTCGAGGCGACTAGCCTTTGCGGCTGACGATCGGCGGTACCGACATGGGTTCCGTGTCCCAGGGGAACAGAATCCAGGTATCCTGGCTGACTTCCGTAACGAAACTGTCCACGAGAGGACGCCCGGCCGGCTTGGCGTAAACAGTTGCAAAATGGGCTTTTGGCAGCATCGCCCGTACCGCGCGCGCGGTTTTGCCCGTATCCACCAGGTCATCAACGATCAGCCATCCCTCGCCATCGCCTTCGATGCCCTTCAACACAGTTAGATCGCCCTGCTTCTGGTCGTCGTAGCTGGCAATGCAAAGGGTGTCGATCAAGCGAACGTCAAGCTCGCGGGCCACGATGGCGGCAGGCACCAATCCGCCGCGCGTGACGGCTACGATCCCAACGGGATTGAGGGTCTCCAGCAGTCGCCAAGCGAGAGCCTTTGAATGGCGGTGAAGCTCTTCCCAGGAAACCGGGAAGGTTTTATTGGGCGCTGCTGATTCATTCACGATGCTGGCTCCTCTCTGTTGTGACCGGATAGCTTCTTTTTCACGATTGGCGCGGGTAAAGGCAAGAGGAGATGTCGTCTTGGGTAAGCGCTAACAGGCGTGCGAACGCCGCTTGCAGGCAAGAAGGGAATGTCGCGCCCTGTGACAACCACAGCGAAGTGCCGGGCGGGTGCTAATGGCCCGCCCTTTATGTTTGGCGCAAGGATTCGATGAAGGGAAAGAGACCATGGCCAAGAGCGATATCGAAATCGCACGTGAAGCGACGATGCAACCGATCACCGAAATCGGCAGCAAATTGGGTATTCCCGCCGATCAGGTGCTGCAGTACGGCCCCTACAAGGGCAAGCTTTCCTTTGATTTCATCAACTCCCTGGACAGCAAGCCCGATGGCAAGCTGATCCTGGTAACGGCGATTACGCCAACCCCGGCGGGTGAAGGCAAGACCACCACCACCGTGGGCCTGGGAGATGGCCTCAATCGCATCGGCAAGAAGGCGGCGATCTGTTTACGCGAGCCAAGCCAGGGGCCTTGCTTCGGCATGAAGGGTGGCGCCGCTGGCGGCGGCTATGCCCAGGTTGTGCCGATGGAGGATATCAACCTCCACTTTACCGGCGACTTCCATGCCATAGGCATCGCCCACAACCTGCTGTCCGCGCTGATCGATAACCACATCTATTGGGGTAACGAGCTCGGTATCGACCTGCGCCGGGTGTCGTGGCGCCGGGTGGTGGACATGAACGACCGCTCGCTGCGTTCGATCGTCAGTTCCCTGGGCGGCGTTTCCAACGGCTTCCCGCGAGAAGACGGCTTCGATATCGTTGTGGCGTCCGAAGTCATGGCAATTTTCTGCCTCGCCAAGGACCTCAACGACCTGACCGAGCGCCTGTCGCGGATCGTGGTCGCGCAGCGCCGCGACAAATCGCCGGTGACAGCGGGCGATTTGATGGCGCCGGGCCCCATGGCTGTGTTGTTGAAGGATGCCATCTCGCCGAACCTTGTGCAGACCTTGGAAAACAACCCAGCTTTCATCCACGGCGGACCCTTCGCCAACATTGCCCATGGTTGCAACTCTGTTATTGCCACCCGGACGGCGCTCAAGCTGGCCGATTATGTGGTGACGGAAGCCGGATTCGGTGCCGATCTGGGCGCCGAGAAATTCTTTGATATCAAATGCCGTAAGGCAGGCTTGAAGCCGGCAGCCGCCGTTGTCGTGGCGACCATCCGTGCCCTCAAGATGCACGGCGGCGTTGCGAAGGAAAACCTGGGCCAGGAGAATGTCGAGGCCGTAAAGAAGGGTTGTTCGAACCTTGCGCGCCATCTGGCGAACGTGAAGTCATTCGGCGTGCCGGTGGTGGTTGCGATCAATCGTTTCTCCGCGGATACGGATGCCGAGGTTGCAGCTGTACAAGAGGTCGCCAAGACACAGGGCGCCAAGGCTATTCTCTGCAACCACTGGGCCGAGGGATCGAAGGGCACCGAGGAGCTGGCGCACGAGGTTGTGCGGGTTGTCGATAGCCAGACCGCCAATTTCTCGCCGATCTATCCTGATGACATGCCGCTTTGGGACAAGGTTAAGACCATCGCTACCAGGCTCTACGGCGCCAGCGACATCATTGCCGACAAGGCAGTTCGCAATCGCTTCAAGGAACTTGAGGATATGGGCTATGGAGACCTGCCGGTCTGCATGGCCAAGACTCAGTACTCCTTCTCGACCGATCCCAACCTGAAAGGCGCACCATCCGGGCATGTGGTTCCGGTGCGGGAGCTCCGTCTTTCGGCGGGGGCGGGATTCGTCGTTGCCATCTGTGGCGAGATCATGACCATGCCGGGCCTGCCGCGTGTACCCTCCGCCCATAACATCAAGCTGGATGCCAACGGCCAGATCGAGGGTCTGTTCTAGGCGTTCGCTGAAAAGTCTGTTGTTGCAAGGCAGCGGCTCTGCCGGGACTCTTTGGAGGATCAGGCAGGGCCGCTTTCTTTTTAGTCCCCCCACCCTGGCAAAGGTAACGGCAGGCATAGGACGGGAAGGGGCGAAAAAGCGGTCTTTGACCCTTGCAGGGGCTAATCCCTTCTGCTATCACTCCGCGGCTTCTGACGGCAGCGGAACAGGTTTTGTTTTTGCAGTTCCGCCCCTCGTGGCTAAGCGCCCGTAGCTCAATTGGATAGAGCGTCTGACTACGGATCAGAAGGTTGGGAGTTCGAGTCTTCCCGGGCGCGCCATCTTTTCAATAACTTAGCCTAAAATACAACTCCAGAGCGTTGTTTATGGTGCACTCATGGTGCATTCATAATTGGCAAACCAGGGCAAATCCGGATAACCTCTATGTAGAGGTCACCGGCAACGGAGTGTGTGGTTGGCCAGCATTCAAAAACGGGTTTCTAGCAAGGGGAAGATTTCGTACCGGGCTGTCGTGCGAGTGAAAGGTGCGCCTACGCAGACCGCCACATTCTTGCGCAAGACCGATGCTGTGAAGTGGGCTCACGACAAGGAGTATCAGATCCGGTACGGAAAGCATTTTCCGACATCTCATGCAAAGCGCGTCACCGTCGCGAAGGCCATTGATCGCTATATAGAAGAGGTTCTCCCCCACAAACCAAGATCGCTTGAGACGCAGCGTCAGCAGCTTCTCTGGTGGAAATCAGAAATCGGGTCACGGGTCTTAGCTGATGTCAGACCTGAGGTCCTTGTCGAGACCCGCGGCAAATTGCTCAGCAAGCCGAGCAGAAGTGTGGGAACGCTAGCGCCTTCGAGCGTCAATCGATATATGTCGGCGCTACGTCACGTGTTTGCAGTTGCCATCCGAGAGTGGCGATGGATCGAGTCTTCTCCATTCAGCGCATTGAAGAAACTGCCGGAACCTGATGGCCGCGTCAGGTATCTCCGTAAAGACGAAGCATTTTCGTTGCTCAAAGCCTGCAAGGAAAGCAAAAGCTCAGTTCTGTATCCTCTCGTAGTCCTGGCTCTCTCAACCGGTGCCCGAAAAATGGAACTGTTGTCGCTTCCGTGGGACGACTTCGATGTCGATAAGGGACAGATTGTGTTTCAGAAAACCAAGAGTGGGCGACGGAGGTCAGTCCCGGTTACCGGTAAGGCGCTCACAATTTTGCGGGACCTATGGAATGAGAGGTGCAATGGGGAACCGTATGTGTTTACGAACGGAAAAGGGGGGCATGTGCAGGACATTAAGCTGGCATGGCAGGGAGCCCTCGCTCGAGCATGCATTGAGGATTTTAGATTTCACGACCTGCGTCACACGGCTGCGAGTTATTTAGCAATGAGCGGAGCCACTGCGTTTGAGATTGCAGAGATTCTGGGTCATTCCACTTTAGAGATGACAAAGAGATACGCTCACCTCTCGCCGTCACACCTATCAAAAGTAGTCGCGGGCATGAATGCGTCACTGTTAGGAGAATTGGAGCTTGACGGCTAGCAAGGCATTCATATTGCAAGTGACTAAAGCGACATGGACGCTACGGGAAGGTGCGCATCTCGTGCACATGAAAGATCCAGAATCAGAGCCAGCGAAGATCAATCCAAATTCAAGTGACGTAGTCTCCCGTACCTATTTTTGGCTCAAGAAGCAGTATAAGAAGGGTTTGCTCATAGCCGTTGATGGTGATGCGAAGAATCCGAAATTCTCTCCCGGTACCTTGATGAGAAGTCTTGAGACGCACGATCATTATGTGAGCCGTGAAGTTCGCCGAATTTATGATGCAGCCCATGCCAACGCCGGTCACGTAGAAAGCAATGCGCAGGTCAAGGAAACCTACGTGGCGGCTGCAATGGCACTCTGGAAAGACAAACCAAATTTGCCTGCTGCGAGGATGGCAAGAGTGTTATCACAAGCTAATTCGTCCTTCCTTGCGCCGAGGAGCGAGAATACTATTCGCAAATGGCTCCGAGGCCACGGTCTATGCAAAGTAGGGCGCCCTCCGAAACAACTTAACTCTGGGGATCCGGCATTTGATCTAGAAGAGGTGCTAACCACGCTCGAAGAAAACTGATCCGGATCAGTTTTTTTGTCAATTTTTCTCAGTTGGCGAGTACTCCATCTTCGTTCCTCCCACGAAACGAATTTCGAAAAGGAGGAACACGAGATGAAAACCGATTGGGCGGGCCCCACGATCCCGCAACTCCTAACCGTTAAACAGCTGGCCCAGGACAGCCGATTCCCGTGGCTCACGGAGTCGGCGTTGCGTCATCTGATCTTCAATTCTCAATCCCGCTTTAGCGCCGCTGGAGACGTGCTCGAAGGAAACGGTCTTGATGGAGCGATCATTCGCGTTGGGCGTCGGATTCTGATCAATATTGATGAGTTTGTGAGTTGGCTCAACAGCCAGAGTGAGGGAGGCCATCATGACTAAACAGCCTCCATCCTCTAAAAAGGTAGTCAAGAAGGTCAAAGTAATTAAAATCAGCTTTAAGAAGAAGGGAGATACCATAGGTGGGACAAAGGTAAACCTATCTGTGGGTGAGACAGTATCGGCCTCAATGCTGATTGACAAATTGCAATTGATTTCAACGGTCAAATACTCCCTTCAGGAAAAGAAAGCTCTAAATAAAAAAATCTACTCTATTTCAAATGTTATGGGGAAGTTTAAGCCAATTTCCCAGAACCCCAATTACTACGGAACGTACTTGGCGCAAGTGGGTGAAAAACAAAGCCCTGTCAGAATTGTCATGGGACCAAAGAAATCTCATCTGCCGTTCATCTCCATGGAGTTCAACCCGAGCAACATCGGGGCGAAAGGAATTCAAGAGCTTCATAATGTGCTGAAGTATTTTCTTCCGGGCGGATACGTTTACTTCCTAGAACAAGGCAAAGTGGCCCGGATTGACATTGCTGTGGACCTCGGTGGTGTGGACCTGAAGCAGATCCATCCACTTCCAAGTCACGCGACCAAATCGCTTCGTTATACTAAGAGCGGGTATCTCGAAACCATCTGCTTCGGCGCGTCCAAGTCTTACAAGCGTGTCCGGATTTATGATAAGGCATCGGAGAAAAAACAAAGCAGCCCCGGCCTCGAATTTCCGAGTCCACTTACGCGGTTTGAGTACACGCTCCGCAATCAGTCGCTATTAAAAGAACTGCTGAATTTGGAGAATCCCTTCCTTAATCTTTTGGTGATGGAGATGCCCACTGCGCCAATGAACGTGAATCTGAAGCATTGGACAATCTTCGCTGACTCTGTCGAGGTTCGTGGTCTGCAGGCGGCACTTGCGTTGCTCCCCCAAAAAACTCGTCAACGCTATCGGAAGGTGTTCAAGAAAACTCCGCTTAAAGAATGGACCCCTGAACCGTGGTGGGACCATTGGCCGGAACTATTGGGTAAGCTCGAGATTTTGAAAGTGCCGGAATAATCGGATCTGCAATTATACACCTAGCAAACCGATGAAGAACAGATTTGTCGAGAGCTTCAATGGTCGACTCCGGGGCAAAAGCCTGAACGAAAATCTGTTCAGGGGTTACGGCCATGCAAGAGAGCTCAATGAGCGCTGGCGTCACGATTATAACTACCTCAGACCGCATACGAGCCACACCAAAGGAATTTACAACCCGGTCCGATCAGAACCATAACCAGAACAGATTCTACTCATAAACGGGGGGTGAAGGGGGCAAGGTCACCTTGAATCAAATCCAGAATCATGCGTCAACTATATTGTCCATATGGCCTAAGATGCCTCACCCCCTACGAATACAGCTGCAAAGCAAGGGCAAACGAGCTCGAACGACTCAGGCTCAATCCTATCCACCAAATGCCGGGACTAAACACCTAAAGACATATGCGTCGACGTTCCGCCATACAATTGAATTTCTCCACAGCCCGATTTCCCTTTTCTTGAATCTCGCGGCGAAGTGCCCTCATATATTTCTCATATTGCTCTGGTGCTGACTCATAAATTCTAATCGCCGAGCTACGACCGTCTGCTGCACCCGCGAATGCGCGGACATCACCTTTACATTGCATCAACTCGAAAGTGTTGCTGGGAGAGTAATCGTGCCCACTTTGTTTCCTAACACAAGCTGGTACGCCGTAATTCGTATGAATCTTCCCGGCGCCTGTAAGGATTGGATATGTCTGATATGAAGGTTCAACTGAAATACCGGGGCAAAGAGAAGAGATTGATACAGTTCCTGATTCTTCAAATCTATCTACATAACAGTTATATGTTTCATAGGATTGTTCGATAAGTATTTGAAAATTATTTTGTAGTTTTTCAGAAATACATGAATAATAATTATCAAGAGCGCGAATATAATTGTCAACACTTAGACGACAAGCTTGAAATTCAGATGAATATTCAAAGCTGCCTAACCAAAGGCACGCGGGCTCATTAGGAAGTTGATTGCTTTGGCAGCCATATGAATAAGTTGTAATAGGCCAAGATGTATCTCTGACCGCCACACCACCTCCATTCTGAGTGCAGCCACTGCAAAAGATAAGAAAAAAGCAAACGCAGAGTCGCAACATCCTACAATAATGCCCGCTGATGCATGTAACCTCAAGAGTCGCCCTTCTGAGCAATTGGCAAAAGCCGCCCCTAGATCCTCCTTGCGGTGCGTGGCTCGGAAGACATTCGAACCGCGAACGCGTTCGCGAATCCGGACTCTGGAACAACAATCATGTTGATGATCAGAGTGGCCTGCATTTTTTAAGCTGTTTCGACCGCTGGATGGATTTGGCCAGGAAGCTTTGAAAAAACTGCGTTGGACATTTGACCCCCTACAGCAAGAAGAACATTTTTCGTGAAGAAATAAATTGAAGTAATAATTTGTCCCTTATTGACATTTTAGCAGTGTCAAACCCGTGCAATCTTGTCCCATGTGACGCGTTTTTTTCAGTCCTTTGGTAGGCGGATTTTGAAATTCGCTCCCGAAATCCGAAAATCTTTTCGGAATCATAAAACTTCATTTAAAACAGTAAATTAGATGTTTGATTAATTTGCGTGAAGGCCCCCTATTTTGGGCATGTGTGTGGAATTAAGAGTGCCCCATATGCGCAGCACTATCTAATGGGACATAGTTTTGCATCAAACTAAAATATAGATATAATAATAAGGGATAAATGACATCAATCCTCCGGCATTAATAAATGATTGGAGGTTCTAACCATGAAATACATAGTAGATTATTACAACGATACTCTTATTAGCATAATAAATTTACGAGAACAGTGCGACAGCGTCCTTGAGATCCCCGGCCTATCCCCTTGGCTTGCCATGAGCCTTTTACAGAAAGCCATCCGACGGGGGCGGGTTGATCTCGCTCTTTGTGCGGCACGGGCTCTGTATCGTAAGTCGCCAGACCGTCTGTGGCGGCGGTTGGCTGTCATCGCGTTTGAGGATGTTGGCTTGGCAGATATCGATGCTGTTGGCTTGGTGCTTGCCGGACTGTCAGGGAGAAAACGGTGGGCAAGGATTGGAGGGGAGTGGGCAGTTGTTTCGTATTTAACTTTGCATTTAGCGAGGGCGTGTAAATGCAGAGCAACAGACGATCTTGTTATCGTGGCGGACTGGCATCTAGACCTGGAAGATGTACGTCTGTCGATGACTTACCAACCCTTCAGAACGCTCATTGAACACCTCAGGAGTGATGCACCTCTTGAGAGCCGAGCGGTAGCCCTGCGTTACTGCCTAGGAACCGACAGATTCCCATCGTTCAATATGAGACCGCGGAAAGGCGATCCGAAGGCCCTCTTCGAGTGCTTCGAGAATTCGCAAGTGCCTATGACCGTGGTGGCTCTCGCGAGCGAGGGCTTCAAGAAAGGGGCTGGATTGTTGGCACCCCACTTAATGCTTCTTTGGCAGGAGCGTAGTGCCAGATCCTTAGCCTGCATGGCTGATGAGCTTCCAGAAGAAACGCAGATTTCCGGTATTCCTTCGTGGTGTTTCGACATGCATGTGCGCGAAGGCAATCGGGCTTTTGCGCGCTTTCTAGAAGCTGACTGTCGAACCGCGCGCTGGATCGCGCAACACGTCCCAAAAGACGAGCGGGTTGCCTATCTTGCCGGTATCGCATTCCGCCACGAAGCCAGTCTGGTTAATCGGCGTCTGCAGTGGGGTGCAGGCTATCGAATACGAAAGATGGCCGACCTGGGGTGCTCCGGGGCGGGCATCAGGGACTGCTCCGAAGTTTTGCATCTTCTGGGCGAAGACCACGCGCTACTCAATCAGGTCCGCAGGTCTGTGTGCGTGCCTAACTCCCGATAATCATCACTTATCGGAGGTAAAAAATGAGCAATCTGACGACTTCAAATCCTGGACCTCCAGAGATCGATCAAAGCGTCCTGGAGTACGTCCGAAATGCGATTTCAGAAAATACGCGCAGAGCCTACAGGTCGGACCTGGAACATTTCATCGCTTGGGGCGGGACCATTCCTTGTGTGCCGGAAGTTCTAGCCACTTATCTGTCAGATCAGGCTGGGGCTTATGCGGTGTCCACGATTAAGCGTCGGCTAGCGGCTCTCACGGCCGCCCATGAAGCAAAAGGCTGTCCCTCTCCAACTACCTCAAAGCTGATCAAAGCTACTCTTCGGGGTATTCAGCGAATTCATGGTACGCCACAAAGTCAATCCAAACCCCTCCTCGTTGAGGACTTGATCAAGATCGTATCCGGCTTGGGTGAATCGCCGAAGGATCTCCGTGACAAGGCTCTGCTTTTGGTGGGTTTCGCCGGCGGTTTCCGAAGGTCCGAACTCGTTGCAATCGATTGCAATGACATTGAGTGGGTCCGACAGGGCATGGTCATAACGATCCGACGTTCTAAGACTGATCAGACAGGAACGGGTCGCCGGATCGGGATACCGTATGCGAGGGGTGAGTTCTGCCCCGTTCGTTCGCTTGATCTTTGGATTTTGACATCCGGAATGAAGAGCGAGGGTCCCACATTTCGGTCCGTATCAAAGCACGGACGCATTAGTAACAAACGTCTGTCTGCAGAGGCGGTGGCAAAAATCGTGAAAGAGCGTGTCAGGGGTATCGGACTTAACCCAGCCCGGTATTCAGCGCACTCTCTGAGAGCTGGCTTAGCGACAAGTGCTGCAATGAAAGGCGCAACTACGATTTCAATTCGAAAGCAGACCGGTCATCGATCAGATGCAATGCTCGCGCGCTATGTGCGTGAGGGAGAACTGTTCTCCGAGAATGCTGCCGCCCGCCTATTCTGAGAATATTTCGGGTGCAGCGTCCACGCAGATAGGTGCCGGTGGGTGACACACGCCGCATCATGATCTTGGGCGGCAAGCCACTAGCCTTCAGGTGTTGTAATATTTTCTAAGGGCGCCTAGTGCCATCGGGTCGAACGAGTGCTTATCTTCCGCTGGCAAGTTCATCAACACGCCGATACAAGCTGAGGTGTTCGGTTCCGTAGTTCGTTCCAGCCTTATCTGTAGGCGGAATGATACGATGCGCCATCTAGTTAAGGCTGACGAGCACTCGACCGCCACCCGCAAGCCCGGTGGGCTATCGGGCTCGGGACACCCAAAACGCCAGCAAAATCAAAGCAGGGACAGTTGTTGCTGTCACTAACTTTCACAACTTAAGCTACAAAAAGGTGTATCCATTGGATGCAGTCGGACGCTATGAAGGATGTTGGCCTCCGTATTCGCGCCCCGAAGCTATGTCGAGGTTGATCATCATCATATCGAGCTAGGCATTCCTAAAGGCGCAAACACGGAAAACCGGCGCACTGTCCTTGATAATTGGTACTGGCAGGAGCTTCGTGGTGCTGCGTCAGCGCTGATAGAGACATGGCAGGAACGATTTGGGGTCGAAGTCGATCACTTCTTTATCCAGCGCATGAAAACCAATTGGGGCGGAAGCAGCACTCAGCGAAGAACGATCCGGCTCAATCTGGAGCTCGCCAAGAAGGATATCGAGTGTCTGGACTACGTTATTCTTCATGAGCGTGCACATTTCATCGTTCTTAATCATGGCGACGGATTTATTGCGCTGCTCGATCGACATATGCCGAACTGGCGGCATGTGAGAAAGCACCTGAATGATTTGCCGCTTGGGTTTATTGAAAAACCATAGACTAGCAAGTGTCGGAGTGCCTTGACTATCTATACTGATTTAATATTGGTAATTATCTCTTATGTGGAGCATTGCTACCTTAAGGGCGCGTAAAGTGATAGTGATCGCGGAAAAGAAATGCCGGTGTAAATAGAAGATGTCGGAAGATTTCGAACTTAATGATATTGAGCCGCAGCAGTCGAGCAATGTTCCAACTGCCGCGCAAGTGTCTTCCGGAATTCCGGTCCCTCCGGTGCGCTTGATCGAGGTCCTTTCGCCGGATGACTGGGAAGCATTTACTGTGGAATGGCTGACGCATCACAAATCAAGGGGTTTGTATAAAGCAATCAGGCGTTACTCCGGACCGGGTGATCGTGGTCTCGATGTGGTTGCTTTCACTTCAGCGGATGGCTTCGCTGAACCTTGGGATAGCTACCAGTGCAAGCACTATAACCATGCGCTGACGCCAGAAGACGTTTGTGCAGAAGTCGCTAAAGTAATCTATCACTCCTTCAACCGGACGCCGCCTTTTAACCAAGCCTGCCGTGTCCCTCACCGTCATGTTTTTGTTTCCCCTCGAGGAGTGGGGATTACCGTTGGCCGATGGCTCACGGATTCGGAGACCTTCAAAACGGAAATCAAGTCGCGCTGGGATACCCAATGTGCCCCGAAGATAGGTGCCGGAATATCTGCGCCGTTAACGGGTGATTTGTTATCCTATGTGGACAGCTTTGATTTTTCGATTTTTGAGGACAGGACAGGGGCTGAGCTTATTGAGGAACACTTCCAGACCGTTTTTTACGCACCACGATTTGGCGGTGGTTTGCCACCGCGCGGTACAGCACCGCCCCCGCCGCCCACGCCTGCTTCCGAAGAAAGCGTATATCTCCGAAAGCTTCTCGATGCCTACGGAGATCACTTAGGTACGGCAATTACCGCGACCGCAGACCTCGATCCAGACGGAGGGCTCCGCGAGCACTATAATCGCCAGCGCGTTCTTTTTTACAGTGCCGAAGCTCTCCGAAATTTTGCGCGTGATCGTACGCCGAGAGACACTTTTGATTCTCTTCAGGAGGATATCTTCAACGGCGTGATCGATGTGTGCGAGGCGTCCTACGCCTCTGGACTGGAGTGTCTACGAGCAACCATTTCGACGGCTGCGACCGTTGACGTTGGCGGAAATGCCCTAGTCGGTGTTACCCGTGTTGCGGATAAACAAGGTGTGTGCCACCAACTCGCCAATGATGACCGTTTGACCTGGGTGGACGCCGATGCCTGATCGAAAGCCCAGCCCCTTCAACAGTGCTTTGGAAACTGGCGTTCGGACATTAGCGCTCTTGGTCGCTGCCTACCCGAATGCCCATGATCTTCACAGGCTTGTTCAATATGATTACCTGACTGTGCACTCCGCTGACGCGGACGGTCCACCCAGCCTGCATCCCGCGCTTCCGATGCGGTCCAATGAGCTGTTGGTTCGCCGTCACATCGTTGAGCGTGGTCTTCTATTGATGGTTAGCGCTAAGCTCGTCCGAAGATATTCGGACAGCCGTGGTTTTCTTTTTGTCGCAGAGGATGCCGCCGGCGCCTTTCTCGCCAATCTCACGTCAGAGTATCTCGTCGGCGTAAAGGCGCGGGCCCAATGGGTCGTAGACGCGTTCGATGCGCTGACGGCTGATGAACTTGATCGAGTTGTTAATAGGCTCTTCGAAGCCTGGACAGTCGAGTTTCAGCCCGTTGAAACTCCTTACCAGATGGAGTTGCCGAAATGAGCGGTCTCCTTCTCAAGCATTTGGCATTTCTCGGCCCGAACCGCCCACCTGCCAGTATCACTCTTGAAGCGGGGCTTAACGTGATCTGTGGAGCTTCCGAGACAGGAAAGTCGTTCATCGTAGAAAGCATTGACTTCATGCTTGGCGGAAGCGAGCCGCCGAAGGATATTCCCGAGAAAGCGGGCTATGATCGCGTTCGGCTTCTCATAGAAAGCGCGGGCTGGCCTCCCCTTGGATTAGAGCGAAGCATTGAGGGGGTAATTTCTCTGCATACGAAGAGGCACTACTTGACGGAGAACCCATTACAGAGCGCAAGGTTTTGCGTGATCGGCACAGTGGAGCTAGAGAGGACACCCTTTCACACGCCCTCCTTGAGCGCGTGGGCTTGATTTCAAAGCAACTCCGGAGAAACAGAGCTGGCGACACCCGGTCTCTAAGTTTTCGAGACCTTGCGCGCCTTTCTGTGGTCAATGAACAGGAGATTCAGAGAAGCGGCTCGCCTTTGCTTTCGGGCCAATTCGTTCAATCAACGCCAGAGTATGCGGCTTTCAAACTTCTCATTACAGGGACCGACGATAGTGCGCTTGTTTCTTCGAGGGAGGTGGCCGGTAGGCGCGAGTCTGTTTCGGGTAAGCTGGAGTTGCTCGACCAACTCATTGAAGAGCTTCAAGTCGAAATCAATGAAGAAGGACTCGATGAGGCGGAATTGCGAGATCAACTTAAAAAGCTGGAAGGAAACATCGAGGAGCGGAACACTGCGCTGAACGAGGTCCAGGCCGTCCACGACGATCTCCTTCAACAGAGAGCCGGGCTGGCGAGAGACATACAAAGGCGGCGAGCACGTTTGTTGGAGATTCAAGAACTGACAGGCCGCTTCAAACTCCTTGATGAGCACTACCAAACGGACCTGAAGAGACTTGAGGCCATACATGAGTCTGGCTCGTTCTTTGTCCACCTCGACCGGGACATTTGTCCTCTGTGTGGAGCAAATCCCGGCGACCAACATTTGGATGCTGAATGCGATGGGAATACGGAAGAAGTAGTTTTAGCAGCTGGTGCTGAGATGGACAAAATTCGGCGGTTGGATCGGGAATTGAGTGAAACTGTCGTCTCTCTCAAAAATGAGGTCGAGCAAATAGACTCCGAATTACCTAGCTTGCAGGAGCAGTACAAAAAGATCGACGAACAACTTACCGAGATTGCCAAACCCACGGTCTCAACGGAGCGCGCATCATACAATCAATTGATTTCGGAGCGCGCTGAGGTGAACGCTTCGTTTGATAAATTTAGACGACTCGAACGTTTGGTTCATCAAAAAGATGAACTCGAGGAACAGGAGGAAGATGGAGGCGAGGCAACTGAGTCTCGTACGACGGTCCCAAGAATTACGCTCGATGCGTTTTCGCAGACCGTTGAACGCGTTCTCACTGAATGGCACTACCCCAACGCTAACCGCGTCTTCTTCGATGAATCGGCCAAGGATTTTCAGATAGCTGGAAAAGCCAGGGGTAGCTCTGGCAAGGGCCTTAGAGCGATTACACATGCGGCGGTGTCTATCGCGGTTCTAGAGTTCTGTCTTGAACATGACCTGCCGCATCCCGGATTTCTCGTCCTTGATTCTCCACTGCTGGCTTACTGGAAGCCGGAAGGTGAAGAGGATGATCTCAGCGGTACGGACCTAAAGGAAAGGTTCTATGACTATATCCTTGGCCTGAGGTCCGATGCCCAAGTCATAATTGTTGAAAATGAGCACCCGCCAGATTTTGTTTTGGAGAGAGGGAACGTCACTGTCTTCACGAAGAACCCACATCGTGACCGGTATGGATTCTTCCCTGTTCGAAACGGTGTTTAGCAGCTGCGCTATCGTTTAAAATCAACAACTGTCGAGGGAGCAGGTTTGAAGGGAAAGCAAATAAAGCTCGGCAACAGACGGGTGTGGATGCACAAGGCGATACAGCACACAAATTTCGAAGCCGAAAGCGTTTTGAGCAATGACCCGTGGCTCTTCGTAGAACTGTGGTTGAAGCGAAACGGCAAGGCGGATGCTTTAGCTTATTGGCTCCAGGCGCGCCGTTTTGCCGACGCGACCAAGACACTAGGTATCGAAGCTGCTCCCTTAACCCTCTACTACTCGTTCCTAAACGCTACGAAGGCTCTCTTGGAAGTCCGTTCTGCCGTTCACGGCACCACCCACGGTGTTACTGGAGAGCGGCCAGCGAGCGCCAAGGCATCTTTGGCAAATGAGAAGGTAACGTTCCTGTCGGGTGGTGTTCTACCTGCCCTTTGTCGCTATCTCGGCGAAAGTCCAAACAAGCACGAATATAGTTTGAAAGAACTTCTATGGAATCTGCCATTTGTACATCGTGCTTTTCGGCACACATTCACGTCAGCGCCTGAACTATTCATACCGTTGGAAAAGGCTTGCTACGTAAGCCACGACGGTACAAGCGAGGCGTGGTTCGAGGCGATGGTCATTCCTCGTTACGCGGATGGCCGCATCCTTCAATCTATTCCAGGATTGTTTGAAACATTTGAGCATGCAGGGAACACTTTCGTTCGCAGAGAGAAGAGGTTCAAATGGATCAAGGGAAGGTCGGACAAGCGAGAGAAGTCTCAGGCGCTCGTCCGTTTAGGAAATTACCACTCGACAACAAGACGTATCGTCGTGCCGATAAGCGGTAACAGAGACCTTTGGTATCTCAAGAAGAATTCAACGCAGAACAAGTTAGCGGAGCGTCATGAGCTTTCAATTGCGTTTGCCGCCATGCACCGGCTTAGCGAACTGTCGCGCTATGATCCAAGGGGTTTTGATCGTCACCTGTGCGGCAACGCAAACTGGCTGCTTACGGAGTTTATTGAACACGCTGCAAGCCAATTTATTGATCAGATTTCGTCGGAAATTACAGGGTTTCAATTTTGGAAGCCGGGAATTCGCAGTTAACCGGTCGTTTCGAGGGCGCGTCCGGCCTCGGCCGGACCGGGCTCTACTTGCGCCTCTGGCGCTCCCCGAGCCCCTGCAATACAGGGTCTCGGCGGCACTGTCATGTGTGGACGTATATGGACCCCGCCCGATTGCAACGGGATGGCTGGATCAGGATCAAGGGCCACAACTGCTGACGTATATCCGGCTTCCTGATGCGGCTTGACTATTTTTCGCCGCGAGCCTCGAAGGGTTGCTTCTTCGATCAGATGGCCGGTGCCGCCCTGTAGTTTTCGCCCTTCGCGAGCAGCGCCCAGGCGGTGCGGGCCGTCTTGTTGGCGATAGCGACGGTGACGACCCGAGTTGGTTTGCGCTCCAGAAGCGATCTGACCCAGGCGCCAGTTCGGCTGTCGATGGT